>DATABK010000001.1:0-4917 GCA_036259695.1 Actinomycetes bacterium
CCTGTGTCCGCGTGGCCCGCCTCGCCTTCGCCTTCCGCCAGGCGTTCAAGAAGGACGTCGTCATCGACATGTGGTGCTACCGGCGCTACGGCCACAACGAGGCCGACGAGCCGTCGTTCACCCAGCCGCTGATGTACGAGCTGATCAAGAACCGCCGGCCGGTCCGCAAGCTCTACACCGAGGCCCTGGTCAACCGGGGCGACATCACCATCGAGGACGCCGAGCGGTCGCTGGAGGCGTTCCGCCAGCGCCTCCAGCAGGCCTTCGACGACACCCACGACGACGAGGACAGCCAGGTCGCCAAGGTCGAGCTGGAGCGGCCGGCCCCGATGGCCGCCGACCCGGCCGTCGACACCACCGTCGACCGCGAGACCCTCGACCAGCTGCTGGTCAAGCTGACCGGAGTCCCCGACGGCTTCAACGTCCACCCCAAGCTGGTCAAGTGGCTGGAGCAGCGGGCCGGGGCCCTGGAGCGCAACGCCGTCGACTGGGCGCTGGCCGAGGCCCTGGCCCTGGGGTCGCTGCTGACCGAGGGCCGCACGGTCCGGCTGTCCGGGCAGGACACCCGGAGGGGCACCTTCAGCCAGCGCCACTCGGTCCTGGTCGACCAGCGCACCGGCGACCAGTACACGCCGCTGGCCAACCTGGGCGAGGGCCAGGGCAAGTTCTTCGTCTACGACAGCCTGCTCAGCGAGTTCGCGGCCATGGGCTTCGAGTACGGCTACTCGGTGGCCAACCCCGACGCCCTGGTGCTGTGGGAGGCCCAGTTCGGCGACTTCGTCAACGGCGCCCAGATCATCGTCGACCAGTTCCTCTCGGCCGCCGAGGACAAGTGGGGGCAGCGCTCCAGCCTGGTCCTGCTGCTCCCCCACGGGTTCGAGGGCCAGGGCCCCGAGCACTCCAGCGCCCGCCTGGAGCGGTTCCTGGGCCTCGCCGCCGAGGACAACATGCAGGTCGCCTACCCCTCGACCCCGGCCCAGTACTTCCACCTGCTGCGCCGCCAGGCCCTGCGGGCCAACCGCAAGCCGCTGGTGGTGATGACCCCCAAGTCGCTGCTGCGGCTGCCCGCGGCCCGGTCCACGGCCGAGCAGCTGACCGCCGGACAGTTCGCCGAGGTCCTGCCCGACACCGAGCAGTCCTCGCCCGAGAGCGTCCGGCGGGTGCTGCTGTGCTCGGGGAAGATCTCCTACGAGCTGGCCAAGCGGCGCCGCGACGAGGGCCTGGACGAGGTGGCCATCCTCCGGGTCGAGCAGCTGTACCCGTTCCCGGCCGAGGCCCTGCGGGCCCAGCTGGACGCCTACCCCAACGCCGAGCGCACCCTCTGGGTCCAGGAGGAGCCGGAGAACATGGGCGCCTGGCGGTACGTGCGGCTCAAGGCCGAGGAGGCGCTCGGGGTGCGGCTGGAGGCGGCCTCCCGCGACGAGGGCGCGGCCCCGGCGGCCGGCAGCCCGACCCTCCACCAGCAGGAGCAGCAGGAGCTACTCGACCGCGCGTTCGCCGGGTTAAGGTAGCCCTGGCCTGAGATCGCGACCAAGGAGGGTGCCGCCATGAAGGTGCGGGACGTGGCGAGCAGCGCGGTGGTGGCGGTCGGCCCGGCCCAGTCGCTCCGCGAGGCGACCCAGCTGATGGCCAAGCACCGGGTCGGCTCGGCGGTCGTCCAGGACGCCGAGATGCTGGTCGGCATCCTGACCGAGCGCGACGTGCTCAACGCGGTCGCGGCCGCCGACGACCCCGAGGTGGTCAGCGTCGAGCAGATCATGACCGCCGACGTGGTCACCGTCGGGCCCGACTGGGACCTGGTCGAGGCGGCCAAGGTGATGGCCAGCCGGCGCATCCGCCACCTGGTCGTCTACGAGGGCGGCCAGCTCCTCGGGGTCCTGAGCGTCCGCGACGTGCTCCCGGCGGTGCTCACGGAGAGCTAGGAGCGGGCCAGTCGCAGGACCTGCCAGCTGCCGTTCTGCTTGACCAGGGTGGCGCGGTAGCGGACGGCGGTGGCCCGGGTCGACCGGACCTGCCGGCCAGAGCCGGTGACGAGGCGGGCCGAGGTGCGGCCGACGCGGGCGACCACCACCCAGCTGCCGTTGCCCGGCCGGTAGGCTTCGAACACCTTGACCGGCATCCGCAGCCCGTCCAGGCGGCGGCCGGAGCTGCGCAGCCGCGCGATCTCGGCCCGGTCCCTGACCAGGCCGGCCGCGCCGGGCGCGTACACCGCGTCGAGCAGCCCCGGGTCGCGCTCGCGCAGGGCGATCTCGCGGAGCAGCATCAGCTCGCTGAAGCGGGTCACGATCTGGTCCCGGACCCGCAGGTCGGCGGTTGACGCGGCGGCGACGGCGATGGCCTCCTCCTCCTGGCCGCCGTTGGTGGCCGGGGCCGCCTCCCGGGTCGCGACCACGCCCAGGGAGCCGGCCACGAACAGGCTCACCAGGACGACGGCGACAAACGCCAAGCCGACAGCGCTTTCCGCGCTCGACTGGGGCGATGGATCCGGCTCGGTCTGCATAAAAGGAAAGAATGCGCAGGGCCAGGGCATGCTACGACGCGGGCAAACCCCTGACAATCATTCCCGCGTGCCGATTCAGGCGGGATTTTCTGGACCGTCGAGCCGCGCCTGGAGGCGGCGTTCGGCGGCCAGGCGGCCGAGCCCGGCCGGCCCACCGGGCTCGTCGTGGACGACGAACCGCATCGCCTCGGCCAGGCCCCGGTGCCCGGCCTCGGCCGCGACCAGCTGGTGCATCCGCTGGGCGACCCACCGGTAGGCGGGATGGCCCTGGGGGGTGGAGCGCAGCTCGGCCAGGTGCATCAGCTCGCGGGCGTTCATGGTCATGGCGAACCGGACCCGGTGGGCCAGGCCGACGGCGTAGGCGGCCTGGGCCGGGAACCGGGGGGCCAGGGCGTCGTACAACCCGCCCGAGGCGGCCATGGCCGCCTGGAAGGGCTCGGCCAGCCCGGCCTCGGCGACGTCGCCGGGAAGGTCGTAGCCGAGGCCCGGGGTGAGCGGCTGCCAGACGATCGTGGACATCCGGTGGCGCTGGAGGTCCCGGAAGGCGCCGTAGTCGGCGACGACGTCGAAGGTGTAGACGGCCCGCTCGAAGGCCCGGCCGGGCCGGTGGCGGCGGTTGCGGCGGTCGCCGACGTAGGCGGCCAGGAGCCGGGCCCGGTCCTCGGGGCCGAGCCGGGCCACCCGGGCGGCCACCTCGGCCTCGCCGGTCCCCAGGTTGGGGTAGGCGATGGCGGTCAGGACCTTGTCCTCGGCGGCCGGGTCGAACTCGGTGAGCGTGACCGACGGGCCCGGCTGGGCGGCCGCGGGCGCGTCGCCGAGCACGGCCTCGACCACCTTGGCCGTCTCGGCGGCCGTCTCGGCCAGGTAGCGGGACCAGGCCACCCCCCGGTCCTCGCGGTCGACCCGGTGCAGGAACGCCGGGATCACCTGGCGCAGCTCCTCCAGCAGCAGGTTGGCGTAGCTGCGGGCCTCGGGCAGGGCTGAGGCCCGCAGCCGCAGCAGGAGGGCCTCATAGGCCTGCCCGGTGGCGAAGATGCCCAGGTTGGAGGTGGTGGCGGCCGGCAGCAGGCCCCGCAGGCCGTCCAGGGCCCGGGCCTTGACGGCCCGCCGCCAGGCGGCCTCGCTGGAGCCGGGCTCATGCGGCACGACCCGGCTCAGGTGCCCGGTCAGGGCCGGGAGCAGCTCGGCGTAGGTGGTGAACAGCCCGTCCATCACCCGCCGGTACTCGGGGCCGAGGTCGCTGGCCTCGACGTCCGGGTCCAGGTGGTAGCGCCAGCGGCCCCCCGGCCGGTCGGCGTAGGAGACATAACGGGTCGACTGCTCCAGGTAGGCGGCCAGCCGCCCCCACTCGAGCTGCTTGGTGAGCAGGTTGGAGGCCTGCTCGCAGGCCACATGGGCCCCACCCAGCTGGGCCACCGAGTCGTCCCCGTACTCATCGAAGACGCGCTGGTAGAGGGCGGTCGCCCTGGCCACCCCGATCTCGGCGGTCCCCGTCGGCTCCCCCGCCTCCACCTGGTCGGCGAACTCGTCCAGGAACAGCCGGCGCAGGGTCTTGCCCGAGCGGGAGTAGCGGGCGAACAGGGCCCCCTTCACCGTCTCGGGCAGGTTGCGCAGGGCGAACACCGGCCGGTCGAGGTTGGTCACGTACGGGGACAGGCGGGCCCGCTCGTCGTCGGTGAACTCCTCCACCCAGTAGGCCGGCTGGCCGGTCACGACGACAGCCCCAGCAGCGGCTCGAGGCCGACGGTGAGGCCGGGGCGGGCGGCCACGGCCTGGACGGCCAGCAGCACCCCGGGCATGAACGACGACCGGTCGAGGGAGTCGTGGCGCAGGGTGAGGACCTCACCCTGGCCGCCGAAGATGACCTCCTGGTGGGCGACCAGCCCGGGCAGGCGGACCGAGTGGACCCGGACCCCGTCGACCTCGCCGCCCCGCACGCCGGCGACCGACTCGCTGCCGGCGGCCACGGCCTCGTGGTGCTCGCGGGCGGCCGCGATCGCCCTGGCCGTGCGCAGGGCGGTGCCCGAGGGGGCATCGGCCTTGCCCTGGTGGTGGAGTTCGATCACCTCGGCGGCCGGGTAGAAGCGGCCGGCCACGGCGGCGAAGTGCATCGCCAGCACCGCCCCGAGGGCGAAGTTGGGCGCCCAGACGGCGTTGCCGTGGTCGGCCTTGCCGGCCAGGGCGGCGAGGTCGTCCAGAGGCCCGTCCGGCAGGCCGGTGGTGCCCGAGACCAGGTGGATGCCCTCGGGCAGGAGCTCGACGACCGCGGCCGCGGTCGCCTCGGGCCGGGAGAAGTCGACCACCACCTCGGCCTCGGCGGCCAGCAGGTCGGAGAGGTCCTCGCCGACCACCAGCCCCTCGGGCGCCCCCGGGACCAGGTCGTGCAGGGGGTGGCCGACCCCGGTGGCCCGGGCGAC
>DATABK010000002.1:0-4428 GCA_036259695.1 Actinomycetes bacterium
AGTGGGAGGACCCGGCGGCCGGGGCGGCCGGCGGCGGTGCGGAGCTGGCCGCAGGCGGCGTCGATGCCGACGCCGCGGTTGGCCCGGACGCTCACCGGGACCCCGGAGGCGGCCACCGTGTCCCGGAACCGGCGCACCCCCGCCTTGGACGGAGGCGAGAACCCGGTGCCGGGGGTGGGGTTGTAGGGGATCAGGTTGACGTGGGCGGCGTGGCCGCGGCCGCCCGGGACCCGCAGCGGGGCCAGCAGCCGCCCCAGCCTCCGGGCCTGCTCCAGGTCGTCGTTCACACCGGCCATCAGCGCGTATTCGAACGAGACCCGGCGCCGGGTTGCGGCCACGTAGTTCTCGACCGCGTCCAGCAGCTCGCCGATCGGCCAGGTGCGGTTGACCGGGACCAGCCGGTCCCGGACCTCGTCGGAGGCGGCGTGGATGGAGACGGCCAGGTTCACCGGCAGCGGCTCGGCGGCCGCCCGCCGGATCCCGGGGACCAGCCCGACCGTCGAGATCGTGATCGCCCTGGCCGACAGCCCGAACCCCTGGTGGAGCCGGTAGGCGGCCCCCCAGGTGGCCTCCTGGTTGGCAAACGGCTCCCCCATCCCCATAAAGACCACGTTGGTCAGGTGGTCGGGCGCCCCCGGTCCCGGCCGCAGCTCCGGCAGCATGGTCGACACCCTGGCCACCTGCTCCACGATCTCCCCGGCCGACAGGTGCCGGGTGAACCCGAACTGCCCGGTGGCGCAGAAGGTGCAGCCCATGGCGCACCCGGCCTGGCTGGAGATGCACACCGTGGCCCGGCCCCGGGGGTTCCCCTCCCAGTCGTCGTCGGGGCTGGACCCGGCCGGCGGGTACAGCATCAGCACCGACTCGACCGCGTCGCCACCGGGCAGGCGGAACAGCAGCTTGTGGGTCCAGCCGTCGTCGCCGGCCTGGTGCCGGTCCAGGATGAGCCCGGTTCCGGCGAAGCGCTCCGACAGCCGGGCCCGCAGCGACCGGGGCAGGCTGGTCATGGCCCCCGGGTCGGGCTGGCGCCGGTCGTCCAGCCAGTGGACCAGCTGGCGGGCCCGGTAGGGGGGCTCGCCGGCCTCGGCGACCAGCGCCTCCAGCTGGCGGGCGTCAAGGTCGTACAGGGAGCGGGTCACGGGGAGTGAACCAGGTTGAAGGCGGCCAGCACGTAGTACAGGACCGGGGCCATGAACAGCAGGGCGTCGATCCGGTCGAGCATGCCGCCGTGGCCGGGCAGGATCGAGCCCATGTCCTTGACGGCCAGGTCGCGCTTGAGCATCGACTCCGAGAGATCACCGAGCGGCGCCACCACGCAGGTGGCCCCGGCCAGGACGAGGCCGGAGGCGAGCGTCCAGGGCTCCCACAGCGGCAGCAGGAACGCGCCCGCGAGCAGGCAGGCGACCGACGCCCCGATCGCCCCCTCCCAGGACTTGTTCGGCGAGACCTGGGGGGCGATGGGCCGGCGCCCGATGGTCGCCCCGGTGGCGTAGGCGGCGGTGTCGTAGACAACCACCAGGACCGCGTACCCGATCAGGGCGCCAACGTAGTGGTCGGCCCGGCCGATGACCAGCGACAGGTGGGCGGCCATGAAGGGCACGTAGACGACGGCGAAGACGGTGGCGGCGACGTTGCGGGTGACCTCGGTGCGGCCCCGGTCGACCAGGTACCACCCGAACGCGGCCAGGATGGTCGCCAGCAGCCCGAACGACAGCGCCGACGGCCCCTCCAGGTAGGCCCCGACGACCAGCAGCGCCCCCATGGCCAGGACCACCGGCCCGGCCGGGCGGGTGGCCCGGGCCCGCAGCACGGTGAGCAGCTCCACCAGGGCCAGGGTGACGATCCCGAGCAGGAAGGCCACGAACACCGGCCGCGACAGCACCAGGCTGGCGATCAGGACCCCGGCGAGCAGCAGGGCGGTGACGATGGCCAGGGGGAGGTTGCGCCCGGCGCGGGCGCCCGGCTGGCGCCGCGGCATCCCCGCCCCGGCTCCGGCGGGGTCGAGCGGGGCGGGCTCAGCCAACGACGCTCACACCTCGAGCAGCTCCCGCTCCTTGTGCTGGAGCAGGGTGTCGACCTCGGCCACGTACTTGTCGGTGATGCCCTGGAGGCGCTGCTCGGCCCGGCGCAGCTCGTCCTGGGAGATCTCGCCGTCGCGCTCCAGGCGCTCGAGCGCGTCCTTCTCGTGCCGGCGGACGTTGCGGATGCTGGTCCGGGCCTCCTCGGCCCGGTGCTTGGCCAGCTTCACGTACTCCTTGCGCCGCTCCTCGGTCAGCTGGGGGAAGGCCAGGCGGATGACCTGGCCGTCGTTGGCCGGGTTGATGCCCAGGTCGGAGTTACGGATCGCCTTCTCGATGGCCGGGGTGGCGTTGCGGTCATAGGGCGAGACGACCAGCAGCCGGGCCTCGGGGGCGGAGATGCCGGCGAGCTGCTGGAGCGGGGTGGGGGTGCCGTAGTAGTCGACCTGGAGGCGGTTGACCAGGGCCGGGTTGGCCCGGCCGGTGCGGATCCCGCTGAACTCCTCCTTCGCCACCTCGATCGCCTTGCTCATCTTGGTCTCGGCCTGCCGGAGTGTGTCCTCGATCACCTTGGCTCCCCTCCCTGCGTCTCGTCTGCGTCGACGAAGTCGGTCGGGCCGACCACCGTGCCGATCGGCTCGCCACACACCGCCCGTCGAATGTTGCCCTCGGTGAGCAGGTCAAACACGATGATGGGCAGGTCGTGATCCTTGCACAACGACAGCGCGGTGGTGTCCATCACCCGCAGCTCGCGGCGGATCGCCTCCAGGTAGTCGATCCAGAGGAACTTGCGCGCCTCCGGGTGCTTCTTGGGGTCGGCGTCGTAGACCCCGTCGACGCCGTTCTTGGCCATCAGGATCGCCTCGGCCCCGATCTCCAGCGACCGCTGGGCGGCGGTGGTGTCGGTCGAGAAGTAGGGTGCGCCCATCCCGGCCCCGAAGATGACGATGCGCCCCTTCTCCAGGTGGCGCACGGCCCGGCGGGGGATGTAGGGCTCCGCGACCTGGGTCATCTGGATGGCCGTCTGGACCCTGGTCACGACCTCGTGGCGCTCCAGTGCGTCCTGGAGGGCCAGGCAGTTGATGACCGTCCCGAGCATGCCCATGTAGTCGGCCCGGGCCCGGTCCATCCCGGCGGCCTCGGCGGCCGACCCGCGGATGATGTTGCCCCCGCCGACCACCACCGCGACCTGCACGCCGAGGTCGAGGACCTCGACCAGCTGCCTGGCCACGCCGTCGATCTTCCCGTAGTCGAGCCCGAAGCCGACGCTGGTGTCGACGAACGCCTCGCCCGACAGCTTGACCAGGACCCGCTCGAACCGCGGCTTGCCGTCGCCTCCCTCGACCGTCCCCGGCTCGTCCCCCGCCATCAGATACGCCATGGGTTCGCTCCTTGTCCGGCCCGGGACGGGTGTCCGACGATCGATCGGGAACGAGACTAGGCGCCTTCCCCGACCTTGAAACGGGCGAAGCGACGCAGCACCAGCTTCTCCCGGACCTTGGCCGAGTAGCCGTCGAGCAGGTCCTGGATGGTCTGCCTGTCGTCACGGATGTAGGGCTGGTCGAGCAGGACGACCTGCTTGTAGTAGTCCTTGAGCTTGCCCTCGACGATCCTCTCGACGATGTGGTCGGGCTTGCCCTCGGCCTGCTTGGCGTAGATCTCTCGCTCCTCCGCGATCACGTCCTCGGGGACCTCCTCACGCCGGATGTAGCTCGGGTCGGCCACGGCGATGTGGAGGGCGATCTCGTGCGCGAGGCGCTGGAACTCGTCGGTCTTGGCCACGAAGTCGGTCTCGCAGTCCAGCTCGACGAGCACGCCCAGCTTGGGCGGCAGGTTCGGGTCGGGGGTGTGCAGGTAGGCGTCGACAACGCCCTGGGTGGTGCTGCGCCCGGCCCGCTTCTCGACCCCGGCCTTGCCGCGCTCCCGGAGCAGCTGGGTGGCTCGTTCCAGGTCGCCGCCCGCCTCCTGGAGGGCGTTCCTACAGTCCATCATTCCGGCCCCGGTCGCGTCGCGGAGGGCCTTGACCTGAGCGGCCGTGATCTCCATGTCGGGTGGTGCTCCTTACTGCGTTCTCGTTGTGATGTTGTCAGCGAGCTCCAGGGTCTGGGGCCGGGGTCGACCTAGACCCGAGGTTCGCGCACGGGGTTCGTGGGGTCGGCGGCGACCTCAGCGGCCTCGCGGGGGGTCGGCTCGGAGGTGTCCTCCTCGGCGGCGTCGGTCGCGGCCGCGGCGTCCACCGGGTCGGCGTCGGTCGCCTCGTCGGAGCCGGCGGGGGCGGAGTCGTCGGACGTGGCGGCGGCCGCGTTCTCGGACCCGTCGTCGGAGGCGTCCGTGGTGGCCTCAGAGCCGGCAGCGGCCGTGTCGTCGGACTCGGCGCCGGCCGCGGCCTCGCCGTCGGGGTTGGTCGTGG
>DATABK010000003.1:0-7729 GCA_036259695.1 Actinomycetes bacterium
CGACCACGTCGACGTGGCCGTTGAGCAGCAGCGGAGGCTGGCCGCCGTCGCCGCCGGGCAGGCGGGCGACCAGGTTGGCCCGGCCCGGGGCGGGCGACAGCACCTCCGGCTCGACCCCGGCGGCGCGCAGCCGCTCGGCCAGGAAGGCGACGGCCTCGGCCTCGTTGCCGGGCGGGTTGGTGGTGTCGAACCGCAGCAGGGCGGCCAGCAGCGCCACCACCGCGTGGCCTTCCCGCTCCCAGTCGACCTGCTCCAGCGCCGGGTGCATGGCTTCCCTCCTGTGGGGTCGTTGGCGGACGGCTCGTAGAATGCCCGGCGTGACCAAGTACATCTACGTGATGCAGCGGGTGCGCAAGGCGCACCAGGACAAGCTGATCCTCGACGACGTGACCCTGGCGTTTCTGCCCGGGGCCAAGATCGGCGTGGTCGGGCCGAACGGGGCCGGCAAGTCGACCGTGCTCAAGATCATGGCCGGGCTGGAGACGATCTCCAACGGCGAGGCCGCCCTGGCCCCCGGGGCCAGCGTCGGCATCCTGCTCCAGGAGCCGGTCCTGGACCCGGCCAAGGACGTGCTCGGCAACGTCGAGGAGGGTGTCGCCCCGACCCGGGCCCTGCTGGCCCGGTTCGAGGAGCTGAGCCTGCGCCTGGGCGAGGCCGGTCCCGAGGAGATGGACCGGCTGCTGGAGGAGTACGCAGGAGTCCAGGACGCCATCGAGGCGGCCAACGCCTGGGACCTGGACGCCCAGCTGGAGATGGCCATGGACGCCCTGCGGCTGCCGCCGGCCGACGCCGAGGTGGTCACCCTGTCGGGCGGGGAGCGGCGCCGGGTCGCGCTCTGCCGGCTGCTGCTGTCCCGGCCCGACCTGCTCCTGCTGGACGAGCCCACCAACCACCTGGACGCCGAGAGCGTGCAGTGGCTGGAGCAGCACCTGGCCGCCTACCCGGGCACCGTCCTGGCCGTCACCCACGACCGCTACTTCCTCGACAACGTGGCCGGCTGGATCCTGGAGCTGGACCGGGGCCGCGCCTACCCGTATGAGGGCAACTACTCGACCTATCTCGAGGTCAAGGCGGCCCGCCTGGCCGCCGAGGCCAGGGCGTCGGCCGGCCGCAGGCGGGTCCTGGAACGGGAGCTGGAGTGGGTCCGGGCCGGCACCAAGGGCCGCCACGACAAGGGCCGGGCCCGGCTGCGGCGCTATGAGGAGCTGGCCGCCGAGGCCGAGCGCGACCGGCCGGTCGACTTCGACGAGATCCAGATCCCGCCCGGCCCCCGCCTGGGCGACGTGGTCGTGGAGGCCGACGGGCTGACCAAGGGCTACGGCGACCGGCTGCTGATCGACGACCTGTCGTTCAGCCTGCCCAGGGGCGGCATCGTCGGGGTCATCGGGGCCAACGGGGCCGGCAAGACCACCCTGTTCAAGCTGGTCACCGGGTCCGAGCAGCCGGACGGGGGCGAGCTGCGGCTGGGCCCGACCGTGCGGCTGGCCTACGTCGACCAGGAGCGGGCCCGGCTGGATGGGGACCAGACGGTGTTCCAGGCCATCTCGGGCGGGCTGGACCACTTCCGGGTCGGCGGCCGGGAGATGCCGACCCGGGCCTATGTCGCCACCTTCGGCTTCAAGGGCACCGACCAGCAGAGGCCGGTCGGCGTCCTGTCCGGCGGCGAGCGCAACCGCCTGAACCTCGCCCTGACCCTGCGGGAGGGTGGCAACCTCCTGCTGCTGGACGAGCCGACCAACGACCTTGACGTCGACACCCTGCGGTCGCTGGAGAGCGCCCTGCTCGACTTCCCCGGCTGCGCCGTCGTCATCAGCCACGACCGCTGGTTCCTGGACCGGATCGCCACCCACATGCTGGCCTTCGAGGGCGACAGCCGGGTGGTGTGGTTCGAGGGCAACTTCGCCGACTACCAGGCCGACAAGGTCCGCCGCCTCGGCCCGGAGGCCACCCGGCCGCATCGGGCGACGTATCGGAAGCTGGTTCGGGACTGAGGGTCGGGAGTCGTGGCGAGGGTCGGGCTGGTGGTGGTTCCCTGGGCGGCGTAGAGGGATCACGGTGGTCGGGGGTCGTTGGGCCCCGTGCAGTTGCCGGGGGCGGTGGGTCGGGGGCCTCCATGTACTCGCCTGGCAGGGTGGGTCGCCTCGAACAACCGGCACCTTGGGTCGATCTGGCTTGGCGCACCGCCTCAGAACAGTTGTCCACAATTTTCGGTTGGTGGTTGTGTTCTGCTGGGAGGTTGGTAGGTTGCCGCCATGGACTCGAACACCCATTCGGTCAGCCAGCCGCCCGGACAGTCGACTGGGGAGGCTGCCGGACGGTCGGCCGGGGCGTCGGCCGGAGCTCCTGGGGGGCGTCGGGACCGGCTGGCCGCCCTGGCCGCTGAGGTGGAGGCGCTGGCCGCCCAGGACCTGGGTGGCCTGACCGACGTCGCCCTGGCCGAGGAGGTCCTGGAGCTGCGGCGGCTGCTGGACCGGCTGGAAGGCCAGTGGCTGCGGCGGGTCGCGGCCGTGGATGCCCGCGGCGCCGCCGGGGCCGACCAGGACCAGCAGGTCGGCTCGACCGCGGCCTGGCTACGCACCCGCCTGCGCCTGGGCGCCGGCTCCGCCGCCAGTTCGGTCCGCACCGCCCGAGCCGTCTTCCGTGGCCCCCTGCCGACGACCGCCGCCGCCTTGACCAGCGGGGAGCTGTCCCCAACCCATGCCGCGATGATCGCCGCCGGCACCCACCAGCTCCCCGACCACCTGACCGCCGACGCCGACCCGATCCTGGTCGAGGCCGCCCGCCGCCTCAACCCGCCCCAACTGCGGCGGGTCCTAAGCCATCTCCGGCTGGTCGCCGACCCCGACGGTGAGGACGACCGGAGTCACCAGCGCCACGCCCGCCGGGGCGTGTGGTTGGCCCCGACGTGGGAAGGCATGGTGGCCATCGACGGGCTGCTGGAGGCCGAGGCCGGCCAGACCCTCCTGGCCGCCCTGGAGCCGCTGGCCCGCCCCGCCGACGCTGGCGACACCCGCAGCGGCAGCCAACGGAACGCCGACGCCCTGGGAGAGTTGGCCCGCCGAGCCCTGGAAGGCGGACGGCTGCCCCAGACCGGTGGGGTCCGGCCTCAGCTTTCGGTGATCGTGGACCTGGACAGCCTGGTTGGTGGCCCTGGCGGGTTGGGCGGTGACATCGGCGGAATGGGGCCGTTGGCCCCGGAGGCGTGTCGGCGGCTGGCCTGTGACGGGGCCGTCACCCGGGTCCTGGTCACCCGCCAGCACCACCCCGACGGCCGACCCGGCGGCCAGGACGGCCGCACCGGCGCGGCCGAGGACCAGGACCATCCCGGCTACGGCTCCGGCTCCGGCCCGTGCGCCGCTGCCGGGCCGGTGGCCCACGACCCCAACGGCCAGGGGCCACCGCTGGCCCAGCACCCAACCCCCACCAGCTCAAGAACCCAGGAGCTCCAAAGACGGTTGCGGGCCGCCATGGCCCTGTTACCGCCGATCCTGGGTGGCGCCCCCGCCCAGCCGTTGGACGTCGGCCGAACCAGCCGAGTGGTGCAGCCAGCTCAACGGACCGCCCTGGCCGTGCGTGACGGCGGCTGTGTCTTCCCCGACTGTGCCCGCCCGCTGACCTGGTGCGAGGCCCATCATCTGGTCCACTGGCTAGACGGCGGCCCCACCGACCTGGCCAACCTGATTCTGGTCTGCCGAGCCCACCACCGGGCGGTCCATGAGGGCGGCTGGCGGCTGATCCGCGGCCCGGACGGCCACCTGACCGCCAGCCCACCGCATCGAAGGCATCCGGCGGCCCGGCGACATCCCAGCACCGCCGCCTGAGCCGACTCGGATGGCGGGCGGGACGGTCCTCGGCATCGGAACCAACGGTCGAGGATCCGGCGGTGCATGCCACGCCGCACCATCCGTCCAGCCAGGGACCGTTGCGCACCGCCCCGGCGACCACCAAACCAGCCAACCCGGATACCTGACCGCGGAGGAGTTGTGTCGATGCTTGGCCACGGCTGTGGGGCGTGCTTGGTTGGGGGATTTTGCTCAAGCGGGGATTGCTGCCGGTCGATCCGATGAGGGTCGTCTCCACGCCCTCACAAGGAGTGCTGCCGCATGCCAGCGCCCCCGCCCCGCCATCTGCGTGCCCGGTCCCGACGACTGTCCACCCCGCTGCGCTGGCTGCTGTCACTGGCGCTGCTCACTCCGCTGGTCGCCGGCTTGGCCGGGGCCACCGGGATCGCGAGGACCCCGGAGGCGGCGGCCGCCTCGGGGTCGTCGGCCGCTGTGGCCGTCCGGTTCGCCCTCGCCCAGCTGGGCAAGCCCTACCGCTGGGGCGCCGACGGGCCCAAGAGCTTCGACTGCTCGGGCCTGGTTCAGACCGCCTACCGGGCTGCCGGGGTCCACCTGCCCCGGGTCTCGCGCCAGCAGTACGGGGCCGGCAAGCTGGTCCCCCTCTCCGCCCTGCGCGCCGGCGACCTGCTCTTCTACGCCAAGGACACCGCCAACAGGAAGACGATCTACCACGTCGGCATGTACCTCGGGGCCGGCCGGATGGTGGAAGCCCCCAACCGGCGGGCGCCGGTCCGGATCGCCTCCATCTGGCGCCCGGGGCTGCTCGGCAAGGCCACCCGGCCGGCCGCCGGCGTGCGCGGGATGCTGTCGGTCGAGCCCGGCGAGCGCAGTAAGGCGGTGGCCGCCGTCCAGCAGCGGCTGGCCGCCAACCGCCGGTGTGTGACCGTCGACGGCGAGTTCGGGCCCCAGACCCGCCGCGCGCTGATCGCCTTCCAGCGCCAGCACGGCATCACCGCCGACGGCGTGGTCGGCCGCGGCACCTGGGGCAAGCTGGTCGCCAACGGCCGCCAGCGCAGCCCGAACCGCTGCTAGCGCGCCTGCTATCGTCCGCCGCATGCGTGAGCGCCGTGGCGGTCAGATCGTCGCCGATCACCTGCGGGCCAACGGGATCGAGGCCGCCTTCTGCGTGCCCGGGGAGAGCTTCCTGGCCGTGCTGGACGCGTTGTACGACACCCCGACCCGGCTGATCACCTGCCGGCACGAGGCTGGGGCGGCCAACATGGCCGTGGCCTACGGCAAGCTCACCGGGCGGGCCGGCGTCTGCCTGGTCACCAGGGGGCCGGGGGCCACCCAGGCCAGTGTCGGGGTCCACACCGCGGCCCAGGACTCGGCTCCCCTGCTGCTGCTGGTCGGCCAGGTCGGGCGGGGGGTGCGGGGCCGGGAGGCGTTCCAGGAACTGGACGTGCCGGCCGTGTTCGGGCCGATGGCCAAGTGGGCGGCCGAGGCCGACGACCCGGCCCGGCTGCCCGAGCTGCTGGCCAGGGCGTTCGAGGTCGCGACGTCGGGCCGGCCCGGGCCGGTGGTGCTGGCCCTGCCCGAGGACGTGCTGGCCGGCACCGCCCGGGTGGCCGACCCCCGTCCGGTCCGGCCGGTCGCCCCCGGGGTCGCCCCGGCCGCCCTGGCCCGCCTGCGCGAGCTGCTCGGTGGGGCCAGGCGGCCGCTGGTCATCGCCGGCGGCCCCGGCTGGACCGAGGCGGCGGCGGCCGACCTCAGGGCCGTGGCCGAGGCCCGCCGGCTGCCGGTGGCCGTCTCCTTCCGCTCCCAGGACGTGCTCGACAACCGCTCGGCCAGCTACGTCGGCGACCTCGGGGTGAGCACCAACCCGGCCCTGGCCGAGCGGGTCCGGGCCGCCGACCTGGTGATCGCCGTGGGCGCGCGCCTGGGCGAGATCACCACCGGCGGCTACCGGCTGCTGGAGGCGCCGCTCCCCCGCCAGCGGCTCGTCCACGTCCATCCCGGCCTGGCCGAGCTGGGCCGGCTGTACCAGCCCAACCTGGCCGTCAACGCCGCCGTCGGCCCGTTCCTGGCCGCCTGGCGCTCGGTCCCGCCGGTCCGGGGCGACGCCTGGGCGGCCTGGACCGAGGCGGCCCGGTCCAACTACCTGGCCTGGGTCCGACCCTGGCCGACCGGCGGTGCGACCCAACACGGCGGCGCGGCGCAGCCTGGCGGCGTCCCGCCCGGGTCCGGGTGGGTGGACCTCGGCCAGGCCCTGGCCGCGCTGCGCGAGCGGCTGCCCGACGACGCGATCGTGGCCAGTGGGGCCGGGAACTACTCGGTCTGGGTGCACCGCTTCTTCCAGTTCCGGCGGCACGGCACCCAGCTGGCTCCCAAGAGCGGGGCCATGGGCTTCGGTCTCCCGGCGGCGCTGGCCGCCAAGGTCGTCCACCCGCGGCGGACGGTGGTGGCGGTGGCCGGCGACGGCGACTTCCTGATGTGCGGCCACGAGCTGGCCACGGCCGTCCAGCACGGCCTGGAGGTGGTCGTGCTGGTGGTCGACAACGGCATGTACGGCACCATCCGCATGCACCAGGAGCGGGCCTACCCGGGCCGGGTCATCGCCACTGATCTCTCCAACCCCGACTTCGCCGCCCTGGCCGAGGCCTACGGCGCCGCCGGCGAGACGGTGACCGACACCGGGGCGTTCCCGGCCGCCCTCGACCGAGCCCTCGAGGCCGGGCGCCCGGCGGTGCTCGCCCTACGCGTTGACCCGGAGGCGATCGCCCCCGGGCTCAGCCTTTCGGCCCTGCGGCGCCGCTGAGCGTCCCGCTCGTCGGTTCCCTCTTGCCCGTTGCCGGCGGCTCCTGCCAGGATCGGCCAATGGGACGCCTGGACGAGCTCGACCTGAGCCTGAAGCTGAGCCGCGAGGAGGAGGCGGCGCGGCTCGAGGCGGCCTCCAACCGGCTGCTGGAGCTGCGGCTCACCCTGGGCGGGCTGCTCGGCGACGGGCGGCTCGGGCCGCCGGTGTGCGTGCTCTTCGAGGGCTGGGACGCCTCCGGCAAGGGCGGCGCCATCCGGCGGCTGGTCCATCCCATGGACCCCCGGCACGTCCGGGTGGCCACCTTCGCCGCCCCCACCTACGACGAGAAGCGCCACCACTTCCTGTGGCGGTTCTGGTCCAGCCTGCCCGGCTGGGGCGGCATGGCCGTGCTCGACCGGTCCTGGTACGGCCGGGTCCTGGTCGAGCGGGTGGAGGGCTTCGCCACCACCGAGCAGTGGACCCGCGGCTACGACGAGATCGTCGACTTCGAGCGCTCGCTCGTGCTCGAGGGCATGATCCTGCTCAAGTTCTGGATGCACATCTCCGAGGAGGAGCAGCTGCGCCGGTTCAAGCGGCGCGAGACCGAGCCGCTGAAGACCTGGAAGCTGACCGAGGAGGACTGGCGCAACCGCGAGAAGCGGGCCGCCTACGAGCAGGCGGTCGAGGACATGCTGGAGCGGACCGACCACCCACTGGCCCGCTGGCACCTGGTCGAGGCCGACTCCAAGCGCTACGCCCGGGTCAGGGTGGTGGAGACGGCCATCGCCGAGATCGAGCAGGGCATGCGCGACCGCGGCTTCGAGCCCCCGGACCCCCGGCCCCGGCCTCCCGGCAAGACGAGGACCAAGGCCAAGTCCAAGGGCAAGGCCGAGGCCAAGGGCGGCGTGGAGCGCGCTTGACCCAGCCGCGCCCGGGCACCCGGTAGCGCTCGAACGGCCCGAACCTCCCGAAACTTGGAAACGTCGCGGCTCCTTCTTAGGATGCCGCAGATGTTCGGAAACCTGTCGATCCGCTCCAAGCTGCTCGCCCTGCTGGCCGTGCCGGTGGCCATCGCGGTGCTGCTCGGCCTGGCCGGGGTGGCGGCGGCCTGGGGCGACCGGGCCCGGGCGGCCGGCGAGCGCAGGGCGGC
>DATABK010000004.1:0-1654 GCA_036259695.1 Actinomycetes bacterium
GACGACCAGACGATCGCCCGGTTCCAGAAGGAGCTGGCCGCGATGGGCTACCGGTTCCAGTTCATCACCCTGGCCGGCTTCCACAGCCTGAACGCGGCCATGTTCGAGCTGGCCTCGGGCTACGCCGCCGAGGGCATGCCGGCCTACGTGCGCCTCCAGCAGCACGAGTTCGCCCTCGAGGCCGCCGGCTACACCGCGACCCGGCACCAGCGCGAGGTCGGGACGGGCGTGTTCGACCTGGTCGCCAAGGCCGTCGCCGCCGGCCAGGCCTCCACCCTAGCCCTGGACGGATCGACCGAGCGCCAGCAGTTCTGAGGCTGGCGCTGGGCCCGGTTCGCGCATTCGGCTTACGCAATCCGTAGGGTGCAAAACCGGCAGTATGGGATACGATGCCCGCGGACCGGTCGAATGGGGGCGACGATGTCCGACGGTGGCGGCACGACCTCGAGCCTAGGCCGCCGCGCCCCCGCCCGGGTCCTTGCCCTGGTCCTCGCCATGCTGCTGGCGCTGGCCGGGGGCACCGCGGCCGTGGCCGCCCCCACCGCCCAGACCGCCCCCAACGCCGCCCTGGCCGCCAAGGCCAAGGCCCTCCAGGCCAAGCTCGACGCCCAGCACGCCGAGGTCGAGCGGCTGGCCGAGCGGCTGAACGCCACCGAGGACCGCCGGCGTCGCCTCCAGGCCAGCCTGCGCCGCCTCGAGACCCGCCGGAAGGCCGCCGAGGCCGAGCTCGGCAAGGCCCAGGCCCAGCTCGACGAGCAGGCCCGGGCCACCTACATGGGCGGCCCCCAGTGGCTGCTCGGGGAGCTGGTCGGCGGGGCCAACCCGCACGACGCCATGCGCCGGCTCCCGATGCAGAAGGCGGCCCTGGAGGCCCGGGCCGCGGTCGTCACCGAGGTCCGGGTCCGCAAGGCCGAGGTCGACAGCCTGAACGAGCGGGTCGCGGCCGACCTGGCCGAGGCCGAGGTCGTCCACCGGCGCCAGGACGACGAGCGGCGCCAGGTCCAGCGGCTGGTCGAGCAGCTCCAGAGCACCCTGGACAAGATCGACGAGCAGCTCGCCGGCTACCTGGAGGCCGAGCGGGACCGGTCCGAGGCGTCCCGGCGGGCTGCCTGGTCCGGCTACATGTCGGGGGTCGGGACGGTCCAGTCCTGGCTCCAGGCCGGCCCGGTGGCCAGGGCGGCCGTCCGCTGGGCGCTGGCCCAGCTCGGCGACCCCTACCAGTGGGGGGCCACCGGGCCCGACCGCTTCGACTGCTCGGGGCTGACCAGCTCGGCCTACCGGGCCGCCGGGGTCGGCATCCCGCGGGTGTCGCGGTCCCAATGGGGGGCCGGCCCCCACGTCGCCGTGGCCAACCTGCTCCCCGGCGACCTCGTCTTCTACGCCGACAACCCCAGGGACCCGGCCACCATCCACCACGTCGGCATGTACATCGGCAACGGCCTCATGGTCCACGCCCCCCACACCGGCGACGTCGTCCGGGTCGCCTCCATCTGGCGTGAGAGCTACGTCGGCGCCACCCGGATCGTGCCCGGGGTGGTGTCGCCCGGCCTGATCGCGCCGCCGCCGACCGCGCCCCCGCCGACCAGCCCCACGGCGCCCCCGCCGCCGCCGATGACGACCTCGCCGCCCATCACCCGGCGGTCGCCGCCGACCA
>DATABK010000005.1:0-9280 GCA_036259695.1 Actinomycetes bacterium
ACTGGAGGGCGATGAACTCGTCGGCGGACAGCCGCCGGGCCGCCCGGACATGGGCCAGGGCGCTGGCGAACTCGCCCCGGCCGGCGTCCAGCACGGCCATGGACTGGCGCAGGGTCACGGTGTTCAGGTCCTCGTCGTCCCCCAGCTCCAGGCTGGCCCTGGAGATGCGGGCCGACTCGTCCCAGCGGCCCAGGTTGTACAGGGCCGAGGCGGCGTTGCCGGCCAGGAACGCCCCGAAGGTCCGGGCCAGGCCGGCCGCCCTGGCGACCTCGATCCCCTCCATGGCCACGGCCACCGCCTCCTCCAGGCGGCCCAGGTCCTCCAGCAGGTCGGAGAGGTTGACGCAGGCCCGCGACTCGTCCTTGGCCGCGCCGAGCTCGGCCGCCCGGCGCCGCGCCTCCCAGAGATGGGCCAGGCCGGCCTCGGGGTGGTCCTTGTCCAGGCGGGCCATGGCCGTGCCCAGAGAGTTCAGGGCGTGGGCCTCGACCACCTGGGACCCGGCCGCCCGGGCCACCTGGATCGCCTCCTGGCAGGTGGCCACGGACTCGGCGAACCGGGCCCGCAGCATCAGCGCCTGCCCGAGGCCGGCCAGGACCCGGGCCCGGGCCACGGTCGGGCCCGGCGGGACCAGGCGGACCGCCTCCTGGTAGGCCTCGAAGGCGCCCGGCCGGCCGGCGACCCGCAGGTGGAAGGCCAGGCGCTCGGTGAGCTGGCCGGCCAGCAGCGGGTCGGCGGCCGCGTCGACCTCGGCCAGGGCGCCGCGGACCAGGGCCACGGCCCGGTCGGTGGCCCCGGCGTTGGCCGCCGCCTCCCCCGCCCGGGCCAGCAGCTCGGCCTTGTCCATCCCGACCCCGGCGGCGGGCCCGCCGGCCCGCTCCCACAGCTCCAGGGCCCGCTCGAACTGGCGCTGGGCCTCGGCGAAGGCATAGGCCCGCTCGGCGGCCCGGCCGGCCTCGACCGCCGCCGGCAGGGCCCGCTCCAGGTCGTGGGCGGCGTACCAGTGCCAGGCGAGCTCGGCGGCCAGCCCCGGGTCGCCGCCGACGTCCCTGGCCGCCAGGGCGGCCGCGAACCGGGCGTGCAGGCGGGTCCGCTCCCCCGGCAGCAGCTCGGCATAGACGGCCTCCTTGACCAGGGCGTGGCGGAACCCGTAGGTGCCGTCGCCGGCGTCGGCCAGCAGCACATGGGCCGAGACGGCCTCGCGCAGCCCGGTCAACAGATCTGCCTCGGGCAGGCCGGCCACCTCGGCCAGCAGGTCGTGCTCGACCCGGGCCCCGGCCGCCCCGGCCACGGCCAGGACCTGCTGGGCCGGCTCGGCCAGGAGCTCGACCCGGGCCAGCAGGGTGTCGCGCAGGCTCGGGGGCAGCTCCCCGTCGGCCTGGCCGCCGCGGCCGGCCACGGCGGCCAGCTCCTCGACGAAGAAGGCGTTGCCGCCGGAGCGGGCGTGGATCCGCTCGGCCAGCTCGGCCGGGACCGGCCGCCCCTGGATGCCGGCCAGCTGGGCCGCCACCTCGGCCGCGCCGAACCGGGCCAGCTCCAGGCGCTCGACCCGCCGGCCGCGGTCCAGCTCGGCCAGGAACGGCCGCAGCGGGTGGCGGCGGTGCAGCTCGTCGGAGCGGTAGGTCCCGACCAGCAGCAGCCGGCCGTGGCGGAGGTTGCGGACCAGGAAGGCCAGCAGGTCCCGGGTCGACCGGTCGGCCCAGTGCAGGTCCTCGACCACCAGCAGGGTCCGGTGCTCGCCACTCAGGCGCTCCAGCAGCCCCAGCAGCAGCTCGAACAGCCGCCCCTGAACCGACCAGTACCCGGGGGTTGTGGACAGCCGGTCGAGCTCCAACGGCTTGGGGTCGGCCGGGTCGGCCAGCTCGGGGAGGAGGCGGGCCAGCTCGGACCGGGCCTGGCCGGGGACCAGGCGGGCCAGGGCGGGCTCGTCCAGGTCGCGCACGAACCCCCGGAGGGCCTCGATCAGCGGGGCGAAGGGGACGCCCTCGCCGCCCAGCTCGACACAGCCGCCGGCCAGGACGGTCGCCCCGGCGGCCCGGGCCCCGGCGACCACCTCGCCGACCAGCCGGGTCTTGCCGACCCCGGCCTCCCCGCCGACCAGCACCGCGGTCGGGGTGCCGGCGGCGGCCCGCTCGCGGGCGGCGGCCAGCCGGGCCAGCTCCCCGGTCCGGCCGACGAAGGTTGGGCTGGTGAGCGTCGCCGCCATGTCGACGAGTATGGCGCCGCCGGCCCGGGAAGCGAACGAGCCGGCGGGTTCGCCGGCTCGTCGCTGCCTCTCGTCGGTGACCACGGTCACGGTGTCCTCCTAGCGGCTCCGCCGGTTCGAGCGGGTGCCGCGCCGGCGGGCCTTGGCCGCCAGGCGGGCCTGGCGGGCCTCGCGCCGCAGGATGTCGACGTGGTCGCGAGCGATGACGTCGTGGATGGTGTGGTGCTGCATCGTCCACCTCGCAGGTCGGTTCCGGTTTCTTGATCATCACGGTATGGCTAAGACCCCCCGCCCCGGATCGGACGCCTGCCTTAGGTTCCCGGCCTGCCTACCTCACTTTCCGGAGGGCCCGCCTTAGCGAGATGATCCCGGGGCCGAGGTCGTCGAGACGGGAGGTGGCCCATGGCCACGCACGAGGTGCGGGTCGACTACGCCAGGTCGCTGGGCGAGCAGCCGGAGACCGGCCACAACCGCTGGCACCCGGACATCCCGCCGGTGGTCACCTGCGATCCCGGGGACGAGGTGGTCCTCCAGACCCGGGACGCCTTCGACGGCCAGATGGGCCCCGAGGCGACCCTGGAGACGGTGGCCGCGCCCAACCTGAACGTCGTCCACCCGCTCACCGGCCCGGTGTACGTCAACGGGGCCGAGCCGGGCGACCTGCTCGAGGTCGAGATCCTGGAGGTCGAGCCGGACCGCTACGGCTACACCGTGCAGGTGCCCGGCTTCGGGTTCCTGCGGGACGAGTTCCCCGACCCCTGGATCGCCCGCTGGCGGATCGAGGACGGCTGGGCCACCTCCGACGACCTGCCGGGGCTGCGGATCCCCGGCTCGCCGTTCATGGGCACCATCGGGCTGGCCCCCGACCGGGCCCTGCTGGAGCGGACCATCGCCCGCGAGCAGGCCGCCCTGGACCGGGGCGGGTTCGTGCTCCCGCCCGACCCCACCGACGCCGTCCCCGCCGACCCGGCCGTGGCCGTGGAGGCCCTGCGGACCATCCCGCCCCGGGAGACCGCCGGCAACGTCGACATCAAGCAGCTCGGCGAGGGGGCCCGGCTGTACATCCCGGTGTACGCCGACGGCGGGCTGTTCTCGGCCGGCGACGCCCACTTCGCCCAGGGCGACAACGAGTCCTGCGGCACGGCCGTTGAGATGCGCTCGACCCTGACCGTCCGCTTCGCCCTCCACAAGGGCCGGGCCGCCGCCCGCGGCATCCAGGACCTCCAGTTCGCCCGCGACGACTACTACCTGCCGCCGGAGTACGCCGCCCCCCGCCGGTTCTTCGCCACCACCGGCCTGTCGGTGACCCGCGACGGCGAGAGCCGGCCCGAGGACCTCACCCTGGCCGCCCGCAACGCCCTGCTCAACATGATCGAGCACCTCCAGGACCACGGCGGCTGGAACCGCCAGCAGGCCTACGCCATCTGCAGCGTGGCCGTTGACCTGAAGGTCAGCGAGGTCGTGGACGTGCCCAGCTTCGTGGTCTCGGCGTTCCTGCCCCTGGACATCTTCGCCTGAGCTTCAGGCGGTGCCGCTGACGAGCTGGGTGAGCCGGGTGGCGGTGGTGAAGTCGTTGCTGACCCGGTTCTTGGTGACCGCGAAGGCCGTGCCGGTGGCGGTGTCGCCGTAGGCGAAGCTGCCGCCGACCCCGCCGACCCCGAAGGCCGAGTCCCGGGGGCCGCCGGGGAGGCCGATGGCGTAGCCGAGACCCCAGGTGGTCGGCATCCCGAAGACCTCGTCGGTGCCGCTGGAGGAGACGGCCGTGACCTCCCGGAGCCGTTCCGGGGAGAGCAGCCGCACACCCTCGACCTCGCCGAGCAGAGCGGCGTACATGCGGGCGATGGCCCGGGCCGAGGTCTTGCCACCGGCGGGGATGTCGGCGGCCAGGGTGTCGGGGCGGTTGCCGAACTCGGCGCTGGGGAACAGCGACATCGGCGCCGAGCGGAGCATGGGCAGGTCGGGCGGCATCGAGGCCAGCATCTGGGCGGCCATCTCGGCCGCCCCCGGCTCGTCCTCCAGCGGGGCGAGACGGTGGTGCTCGGAAGGCGGCATGCCGAACCAGAGCTCGCCGGGGACCCCGAGCGGCTCGGCCACCTCCTCGGCCAGGAGCTGGGAGATGCGCTTGCCGGTGGCCCGGCGGGCGACCTCGCCGAGGATGTGGCCGAAGGTGTAGGCGTGGTAGCCGACCTTGGTGCCCGGCTCCCACCACAACGCCTCGTCGGCGATGGCCGCGCACATCTTGTCCCAGTCGCAGAGGTCCTCGACGGTCGTGTCCAGGGGGATGCCCGGGACCCCGGCGGTGTGGTTCAGGACCTGGCGGACGGTGACGGCCTGCTTGCCGTTGGCCGCGAACTGCGGCCACAGCTCGGCCACCGGGGTGTCGTAGCCGAACAGGCCCTGCTCGGCCAGCCGGTGGACGACCGTGCTGGTCGCACCCTTGCCGACGGAGAAGTTGTAGAAGACGGTCTCGGCGGTGACCGGCCGCCCGGTGGCCGGGTCGGCGACCCCGGCGACCGCGTCCACCACCTGCTCGCCGTCCTGGTAGACGGCCACCTGGACGCCCCGCTCGGTGCCGGCGTCGACCAGCTCGTCGATGACCTTCTGGATCTGCTGCTGCAGCTCGCTCATGGGAGCCAGCCTAACGCGCCTATGTGTCAGGGTGGGTCCCGAGCACGGTGACCAGCCACTGGGCGACCGACTGGGCCGACAGTTGGTTCTGGCCGACGGCGCGGTACATCGCCTCCAGGTCGGCGTAGTCGAGCATGGCCAGCGACCCGTCCTCCATGGCCCGCTGGAGCGACCAGCCCTGGTCGGACAGGCACTGGTCGATGGCCTGCTGGCCGGCGTCGACGGCGTCGTCGCGGCGCTGGGAGGCGAGCCACTGGCGGATCTTGACGTGCGCCTGGGGGCTCTTGACGAAGCCGAGCCACTCCTTGGACGGGCCCGGGTACTCGGCGTTGGAGGCGAGGATCTCGACCACGTCCCCGTCGGCCAGGACGCTGGCCAGGGGGACGAGCTGGCCGTTGACCCGGGCCCCGATGCAGTGGTGGCCGAGCTCGGTCCGCAGGGCGTAGGCCAGGTCCACCGGCGTGGCGCCGGCCGGCAGGGTGAGGGCGTCGCCCTTGGGGGTGAAGACCAGCACCTCGTGGTCGGACAGGTCGGAGCGGAGCGACTCCAGGAACTCCCCCGGGTCGGACACGGCCCGCTGCCAGTCCAGCAGCCGGTGCAGCCAGACCAGGTCGTCGGCGCCGCCGGTGGCGTCGCCCTGCCCGTCGGCCCGGCGGCTGCGGGCCGCCTCCCTGGCCTGGGCGACCACCCCGTACTCGGCCGTGCGGTGCATGGCCTCGGTGCGGATGTGGACCTCGACCGGCTCCTCGCCGGGGCCGATCACGGTGGTGTGCAGCGACTGGTAGCCGTTCAGCTTGGGGGCGGCGATGAAGTCCTTGAACCGGCCCGGGACCGGGTGCCAGCGGCCGTGGACGGCCCCCAGGGCGATGTAGCAGTCGCTGGGCCCGCCGGCGACCACGACCAGGATGCGGTCGGGGTCGTGGATCTCGCGGCTGCCCCGCTCCAGCATCGTCTGGTAGATCGAGTAGTAGTGCCGCGGGTGCGGGGCCACCGTCGCCTTGGTCTTGGCCGATCTGAGATCGGAGGCGACCTGGCGGACCAGCATGGCCACGTGCTCTCGGCGGCCCGGGTCGCGCTGGTCGACCACGCGGACGATCTCGTCGTGCTCGGCCGGGTGCAGGATCGCGAAGGCCAGGTCCTCGAGGTCGCGCCGGAGCACCTGGAGACCGAGCCGGTTGGCCAGGGGGGCCAGCACCTCCAGGGTCGCCCTGGCCGTGCGCTGCTGCTTGTGGGCCGGCTGGAACCGCAGGGTGCGCATGTTGTGGAGCCGGTCGGCGAGCTTGATGATCAGCACCCGCAGATCCAGGGCCATGGCCACGATCATCTTGCGGATAGTCTCGGCCTCGGCGGCGTGGCCGAACTCCATCTTGTCGAGCTTGGTCACCCCGTCGACCAGGTGGGTGATCTCGTCGCCGAAGTCGTCGCGGGTCTGCTCCAGGGTGTAGCCGGTGTCCTCCACGGTGTCGTGGAGCAGGGCCGCGACCAGCGTGGTGGTGTCCATGCCGAGCTCGGCCAGGATGGTCGCCACCGCCACCGGGTGGGTGATGAACGGCTCGCCGCTGGTCCGCTGCTGGCCCCGGTGCTCCCGCTCGGCGACCTCGTAGGCCGCGTGCAGCAGGCGCACGTCGGCCTTGGGATAGCGCCGCTGGTGGGCCGAGACCAGCGCCTCGAGCGGGGTCTCGGCCACCTGGCCGTGGGCGAAGGGGTGCATGGAGCGGGCGGCCAGGGCCCGGACCCGGCGACCGAGCGGCCGCGGCTGGGCGGTCGCGCTGCCCGGCCCGGGCACCTGGGGGGTGTCCGGCACGGCGCGGTCGACCTCGAAGCCCATTCGGCACCTCTCTCGCCAAGGCCGCCGGAGGCATACGTCTGCACACCCCCGGTGGATCCTATGGTAACGGGGCCCGGCAAACCGTGAGTTCTTCGATTCTCTCGTTCCCCTCGTATCGCCCATGTGGAAGAATCTGGCTGGCATCGAGGACACCGGGGGGGGCAAGTCGTGAACACCGATGAGGAGCGGCGCACGGCCTTCGTGGACGTGGAGATGGCCGCGGTCTGGCAGGGGCACGAGCGGAGGGTGGTGACCAGGGAAGAGGTGCACCAGCGGCTGGAGGAGCTGGAGCGGCTGCTGTGGCGGCGGGTGCTCGGCCGCCTACACAAGGTCACGCCCGGGGCCAGCGTCTACGTGGGCTTCGCCGTCGGGAAGGAGCCGGCGCAGAAGCTTGCCTGAGGGCGTCCGGGGCAGGGCCCCGAGCAGGACCAGCTCCCGGGGCGCCTTGGCCGCGGCCAGCCGGTCCTTTGCGAAGGCCCGCAGCTCGTCCAGGGCCGGCGGCCGGCCCGGGTCGCGGGGGACGACGAACGCGGTCACCCGCTGCCCCCACTCGGGGTCGGGCCGCCCGGCCACCGCCACCTCGGCCACCGCCGGGTGGGCGGCCAGCACCGCCTCGACCTCGTCGGGGTGGACGTTGACCCCACCACTGATCACCAGGTCATCGGCCCGGCCGAGCACGGTCAGCCGCCCGTCCGGCCCCAGCCGGCCGAGGTCCCCGGTCCGCAGCCAGCCGTCCCGGAGCACGGCCGCGGTCCGTTCGGGGTCGCCGCGGTAGCGGCGGAAGAGCATCGGTCCCCGGACCAGGATCTCCCCCTCAGGCCCCCCGACCCGCACCTCGGCGCCGTCCAGGGGGTGGCCGTCGTGGACCATGCCGCCGAAGGTCTCGGTGAGGCCGTAGGTCCGGACCACGGTGACGTCCCGGTGGGCGGCCTCGGCGGCCAGGCCGGATGGGATGGGGCCGCCGCCCAGCAGGACCCGGCGGAACCGGGAGGCCTCGTCGCCGGCGGCCAGGAGCCGGCGCAGCATCGCCGGGACCATCGAGACCAGGGTCGCGCGGCCGGCGGCCTCGGCGACGGCGACGGGGTCGAAGCGCTCGTGGACCTCGACGGGCAGGCCGGTGTGCCAGGCCCTGGCGATCACGGCCAGCCCGGCCACGCCGTGGAGCGGCAGGCAGCACAGCCAGCGGTCGCCCGGCCCGGCCTCCAGGGCGGCCGAGGTGGCCAGGGCCGACCAGCGGATGGCGTCGGCGCCCAGCTCGACCACCTTGGGGGCGTCGCTCGTCCCCGAGGTGGCGACGACCGCGGCCAGCCCGGCCTCGCCCGGCTCCCCGCCCGGGAGTCGGCGCCGACCCTCGCCGTCCAGCAGATGGGTGGGCCGGGCGGCGGCCAGGGCGCCCTTGAGCTCGGCCGCCGGGGCGCCGGGATCGAGCGCCAGAACCGCCTCGCCGGCCTCCCAGGCGGCGACCACGGCCCGGGCGGCGGCCGGCCGGGCCAGGGCGATCGCGACCACGGCAACGGAGTCCGACATGGGCAGGTAGGCTAGCAGGGCTGTCGCCGCCGAGAACCCTGCCGAGGAGCGCGAACACCCGTGGAGTGGCAAGCCCAGGGCACCTGGACCGACATCGGCTACGAGACCGCGGAGGGGATCGCCAAGGTCACCATCCGCCGGCCGGAGGTCCGCAACGCCTTCCGGCCCAAGACCCTGTTCGAGCTCCAGGACGCCTTCGAGCTGGCCCGCGACGACCCGGCCATCGGGGTGGTCATCCTGACCGGGGAGGGCCCGGACGCGTTCTGCTCCGGCGGCGACCAGCGCATCCGCGGCGACGACGGCTACGTCGACGAGCACGGCATCGGCCGCCTGAACGTCCTCGACCTCCAGATCCAGATCCGGCGGCTCCCCAAGCCGGTGATCGCCATGGTCGCCGGCTACGCCATCGGCGGCGGGCACGTGCTCCACCTGGTCTGCGACCTGACCATCGCCGCCGACAACGCCCGCTTCGGCCAGACCGGGCCCCGGGTCGGGTCCTTCGACGGCGGCTACGGCATGGGCATGCTGGCCCGCACCGTCGGCCGCAAGAAGGCGACCGAGATCTGGCTGCTGTGCCGCCAGTACGACGCCCAGGAGGCCCTGGACATGGGCCTGGTCAACACCGTCGTCCCCCTGGCCGAGCTGGAGACCGAGACGGTCGAGTGGTGCCGGCGGATCCTGGAGCACAGCCCGCTGGCCCTGCGCCTGCTCAAGGCCGGCCTCAACGCCGACACCGACGGCCTGGCCGGGATCCAGCAGCTGGCCGGGGACGCCACCCTCCTCTACTACATGACCGAGGAGGCCCAGGAGGGCCGCAACGCCTTCCGCGAGAAGCGCCGACCCGACTTCGCCAAGTTCCCCAAGCGGCCCTAGGCGGATGCGCGTCTGGGTCAAGGGGGCGCGGCCGAGGACGCTGGTCGCGGCCGTCTGCCCGGTGCTGGTGGGAACGGCCGCGGCCGCCGGCGAGGGCCCGGTGGTGGTCTGGCGGGCCCTGGCCGCGCTGGTCGTGGCCCTGGCCCTCCAGGTAGGGGTCAACTACGCCAACGACTACTCCGACGGCCTCCGCGGCGCCGACACCCCGGCCCGCCTGGGCC
>DATABK010000006.1:0-1942 GCA_036259695.1 Actinomycetes bacterium
CCCCGCTAGGGAGCGCCGAGCGTCCAGCCCCCGCCCGGGGGGGTGGGGGGCGGGGGCCGGGGCTGAACCTGGGGTCGCTCCACACGCCCTGGCGGGTACCGGGGCGGCCGGTCCGGGTAGCGACCCTGACGACCCGACGCCGAGGGGGAGGACAGAAATCCTCGGCGTGGCGGCGACCCGGCTTCGGGTCTGCCTGCCTGGGGATGCGGTCGTCGTCATCGGCGCGGCTCCGGCGGGGGTAGGGAGGTCCCGGTCGCGAGGGGTCCGCCTGGAGCTGGGACGAACGATGACGGGAGGAACTAACCGCGCGGTAACGACGACACGGGCGAACCCCTGCCTCTTCGCCCCGTCCTGCGTTCTTGCTAAGGTTCGGCCAGCAGCCCTCTTCATCCGGTGGGAGCCTCCCTGGAGGTGGTCAGCCATGACCGACAGGATCGACCGCGACCCGGAGGAGCGTCCGCCCCAGGGTGCCGCGGGTCACGTCACCAGCATCGAGGACACCGAGGAGACCCGCCTCAACCGCGTCATCACTCGGCCGATGCTGACCTTCTTCATCCTCGGCGACATCCTTGGGGCCGGCATCTACGCCCTCACCGGCCAGGTCGCCGGCGACGTCGGCGGGGCCATCTGGGCCTCGTTCCTGGTCTCGTTCCTGCTCGCCCTGGTCACCGCCTTCACCTACCTGGAGCTGGTGACCAAGTACCCGCGGGCCGCTGGGGCCGCCCTGTACGTGCACCGGGCCTTCCACGTCACCATCCTCAGCTTCATGGTGACCATCGCCGTGATGGCGTCGGGGGTCACCTCGGCCTCGTTCGCGGCCACCCGGGTCGGCGGGCGCTACTGGACCGGCGTGTTCGGCACCGAGAACCCGCCCACTGTGCTCATCGCCGTCCTGGTCATCCTGCTGGTGGCGGCGGTCAACTACCGCGGGGTGGGCGAGTCGATCAAGGTCAACATCGCCATCACCCTGGTCGAGCTCAGCGGCCTCCTCTTCATCATCCTGATCGGCGCCTGGGTGCTGATCCAGGGTGAGGGCAACCCCGGGCAGGCGTTCGAGTTCAAGGAGAGCGGCTTCGGCGCCCTCACCGGCATCACCGCCGGGGCGGCGACCGCGTTCTATGCCTTCATCGGCTTCGAGGACGCGGTCAACATGGCCGAGGAGGTCAGGGACCCGGTCCGCAGCTTCCCGCCGGCCCTGCTCACCGGCCTGGTCGCGGCCAGCGTCATCTACCTGCTGGTCGGCTTCACCGCGGCCATGACCGTGCCGCTGGACGTGCTCTCCGAGTCCACCGGCCCCCTGCTCGAGATAGTGGAGCGGGGGCTGGACTGGGACGCCGGCACACTGTTCTCGGTGATCGCGATGATCGCGGTGTCCAACACCATGCTGATCAACATGCTGATGGCCTCGCGGCTGCTGTACGGCATGGCCAACCAGGGGGTGCTGCCGGCGCCGTTCGGGTTGGTCTCGCCGAGCCGCCGGACGCCGTGGTTCGCGATCCTGTTCACCACCGCCCTGTCGATCCTGCTCATCGTGACCACCGACGACCTGTCGGGCCTGTCCGACACCACCGTGCTGCTGCTGACCTCGGTGTTCTTCCTGGTCAACGTGGCGGTGCTGGTGCTGCGGCGCGACCGGGTGGGCCACCAGCACTTCGTGGCCCCGGCGTTCCTGCCCGTCGTCGGGGCGATCGTCGCCCTGATCTTCTTGCTGCCCATCAACCGGACCGGCGAGATCTACCGGATCGCCATCTACCTGCTCATCGGCGGCCTCGTCCTCTGGGCGATCAACTTCCTGGTCACGCGCAGGACCGGAACCGTGGTCGAGGAGGCGGACCTGACCCCAAGCGGAAGGGACGACCAGCGCCCCGACGACCGGCGCTGAACCAAGGGGCCGGGCGGCCCTCGGGTAGCATGCGGGCGGAAGGACCCGCAGCCACCCGAG
>DATABK010000007.1:0-9280 GCA_036259695.1 Actinomycetes bacterium
GCCTCCCCATCCACGTCGAGGTTCGGCCGCCGGATGGAGGGATGCGCGACGTCAGCTTCGCCATGTGAGCAGGTTCGTTCGCTGGCCGTTGACCGACTCGGTTCCCATCTGTTCGGAAGCGTATCTCCGGCCGTCCTGCACTCCGTCGAGAATCGCCTGCGCCTGCTGCTTGGCCTCTACGCCCGTCCGGTCAGATCCGGGTGAACGAGCGGACCGCCATGCGGGGGCCGCGGCGGTCGGGGTATCGGCCGGAGCGGGTCAGGAGGCGGAGGACCCGGCCGCGGTGGCCGGGCCAGGCGGCGAGGAGCTCGAGCATGCGCTCGTCGGTGCCGCGGCGCTCGCCGGTGAGGGCGTAGCTGACCAGGTGGGGGAGGTGGAAGTCGCCCACCGAGACGGCGTCGGCGTCGCCGAGGGCCACGATCGCGACCTCGGCCGAGGTCCAGGGCCCGACGCCGGGGAGGGCCTGGAGGCGCCGGTGGGCGTCGGGTGCTGGCATGGCGACCGTCGCCTCGACCCGGGAGGCGCGGCTGGCCGCCATCTGGATGGCGGCGGTGCGCTTGCGCTCGACGCCGAGGGGATGGAAGGCCCAGTAGGGGGTGACGGCGAGGGCCTCGGGGGTCGGCTGCAGGCGCAGGGGCATGGGGCCGGGGGCCGGCTCACCCCAGGCGCGGACGATGGCCGCGAAGGCGTTGTGGGCCTCGCGGCCGGTCACCTTCTGCTCCAGGATGGAGGGCAGCAGCGCCTCGAACACCGCCTGGGAGCGGGGGATGCGCAGCCCGGGGTAGTGACGGTGGAGCTCCCCGACCAGCCCGGTGGGGGAGAACCCGTCCAGCGAGTCCCGCGCCCCCAGCAGCTCCGGCGCCGCCTCCAGGCACCACCCCGCCCCCGGCCCCCAGGCCGTGACCCGGATCCCGTTCCGTTCCGGCGCGTAGCAGGCCGTGGCCGGCCCCTCCGGCGTCCGGGTCGCGCGCCACCAGCTCCCGTCCCGGCCAACCAGGTTGGTCGGATCACCCGGCCCCCGTCGCAACGGCCCCAGGGTCAGCCGAAGATCCACCGGCAGGCGCGGCCGGACAACAGTCTCAAGCGGAAGATGCGCGGCGGTCATCGCCCGGATCTTGGCACGCCCAGCCGACAACCACGAGCCCGACCGGGGACCCGACTCGGGCACACGAGCCGGGCTGTGGACAACCCGGCACCCGCGATCCCCGGCTTGGCTACCCTCCCGAACCGGGGGCCCGGTCACCGGCGAGGGAGCGGGATGGCATGGGGGAACCCGGGCCCGGTCGGGGTCCGGGCCCGGGTTGGCGGGCGGCTACCGCGCGTGGCGGGACGGCGGGGGGACTGCGGCGTGGTCCGTGGATCGATACTCGGCGGCCGCCGCCTGGAGCCGGGTGGCCGCCCCGGTGAGGTCGTCGGCGAGGCCCCCGAGCTCGGTGGCCCAGCGGGTCCACATGGTGTGGAAGCTGTCGAACAGGGCGGCGTCGCCGAGGGCGGCCCCGCCGAGGGCCACGGTCGGGAGCAGGCCTCCGACCACTGAACGGACCTGGTCGGCGCTGGCCTGCAGCCGTCCGGCGGCACGCTCCAGCTCGCTCGGGATCACCAGCAGCTCGGCCATCCACCTCACCCCTTCACCAACCGGCGTAACCTGATACCGACGATAACTTACACAGGCAAATGAAAGCAAATGGAGGGTAACGACCCGCTAACGACCTCGGGAACGCACCCCGGAGCCCGCGAAGTTCCCCGGTTGGGGGTGGATGCCCGAGTAGAATCGGCGGTGGCTGCCGGCCGGGTGGGGCTGCCGGCCGTCACGGCCGTTTTCCCGTCGCTCGGAGGACCCGCCATGCCAGGTCGCTTCGGTCGTGTGCTCACCGCCATGGCCACCCCGTTCAGCTCTGACGGCAACCTGGACGTCGACGGCGCCCAGCGCCTGGCCCGCCACCTGCTCGACAACGGCACCGACACCCTGGTCGTGGCCGGCACCACCGGCGAGTCGCCCACCCTGACCAGCGACGAGAAGGCCAGCCTGTGGTCCGCGGTCGTCGAGGTCGCCGGCACCGACCGGGTCATGGCCGGGACCTCGACCTACTCCACCGCCGAGTCGGTCGAGCTCACCCACCTGGCCGAGAAGGCCGGGGCCGGGTCGCTGCTGCTGGTCACGCCCTACTACAACAAGCCGCCCCAGTCCGGTCTGATCGCCCACTTCTCGGCCATCGCCGGCTCCACCGGTCTGCCCTGCATGCTCTACAACATCCCCGGCCGGACGGCCTGCACCATCGAGGTGCCGACGATGGTCCGGCTGTTCGAGCAGCTCGACAACGTGGTCGCGGTCAAGGACGCGGTCGGCGACATGGCCGCGGCCAGCCGCCTCTACCGCGAGACCGGCGGCCAGCTGGAGCAGTATTCGGGCGACGACAAGAACCTCCTGCCCCTGCTCGCCGTCGGCGGGGTCGGCGTGGTCAGCGTGGCCGCCCACCTGGTCGGGCCGGCCCTCCAGGAGCTGGTCCAGGCCTGGGAACGTGGCGACACCGCCACCGCCCTCCAGGTCCACCTGCGCAACCTGGAGCTGTTCGAGGGCCTGTTCGCCACCTCCAGCCCGATCCTGCTCAAGGCCTGCATGAACCTGCTCGGCCTGCCCGCCGGGCCCCTGCGGGCCCCGCTGGTCGACGCCACTCCCGACCAGGTCGAGTTCGCCCGCGGCCTGCTCGCCGGCGTTGGGCTGGGGCCGAATGACTGAGGTCGACCGGACGCTTCCCCCGGCGGGGCCCGGGGCGACCCGGGTGGCGTTCCTGGGCGGGCTGGGCGAGATCGGGCGCAACTGCGCGGTGGTCGAGGTCGACGGGGCCCGGCTGCTGATCGACTGCGGGCTGGCCTTCCCCGACGCCGACCAGCCGGGCGTCGACATCATCCTGCCCGACTTCTCCTGGCTGGCCGAGGAGCCGGAGCGGGTCGTGGGGGTGGTCCTGACCCACGCCCACGAGGACCACATGGGGGCGCTGCCCTACTTCCTGCGCGACTACAACGTCCCCGTCTACGGGACCAGGCTGTCACTGGCCATGCTCTCGGCCAAGCTGGAGGAGCACCAGCTCGACCCCTCCCTGGTCGAGGTCGCGGCCGGCCAGCGGACCACCCTCGGCCCGTTCGACCTCGAGTTCTACGCCATGTCGCACTCCATCCCCGACGGGATGGCCGTGGCCCTGCGCACCCCCGGCGGCACGATCGTGCACACCGGCGACTTCAAGATGGACCTGACCCCGATCGACGGCCGCCCGACCGACCTGGGCGGCCTGGCCCGGCTGGCCGCCGAGGGCATCGACCTCCTCATGTCGGACTCGACCAACGCCGAGCAGCCCGGCTTCATCGTCTCCGAGGTCGAGGTCGGCCGGGCCCTGGAGGACATCTTCGAGGCGGCCCGGCGCCGCATCGTCGTCGCCTGCTTCGCCAGCCACGTCCACCGGGTCCAGCAGATCATGGACGCCGCGGCCCGCCTCGGCCGCAAGGTCGCCCTGGTCGGGCGGAGCATGATCCGCAACATGCGGGTCGCCGCCGACCTCGGCTACCTGCGCGTCCCAGCCGGCCTGCTGATCCCCATGGAGGACCTCCAGTCCGTCGACCCCTCCCAGACGGTGGTGCTGTGCACCGGCTCCCAGGGGGAGCCGTTCTCGGCCCTGACCCTGATGGCCGGCCGCGACCACAAGTGGGTCCGGATCGAGCCCGGCGACACCGTGGTGCTGTCGTCCTCGCTGATCCCGGGCAACGAGGCCGCCGTCTACCGCACCATCAACGACCTGGCCCGGCTCGGGGCCGACGTCTACCACAAGGGCAACGCCCGGGTGCACGTCTCCGGCCACGCCGCCCAGGGCGAGCTGAGCATGCTGCTGGCCACCCTGCGCCCGCGCAACTTCCTGCCCGTCCACGGCGAGTACCGGCACCTGGCCCAGCACGCCCGGCTGGCCTCCTCGACCGGGGTGCCGCGCGACAACATCTTCATCTGCGAGGACGGCGACGTGGTCGAGCTGGCCGACGGCCGGGCCAGGCGGGCCGGGCAGGTCCGGGCCGGCATGGTCATGGTCGACGGGCTCGGCATCGGCGACGTCGGCGACGCCGTCCTGCGCGACCGGCGCAAGCTCGGCGGCGAGGGCTTCGTCCACGTGCTGGTGACCATCGAGTCCCAGAGCGGCAAGGTCCTGGCCGGCCCGGACATCGTCACCCGCGGCTTCGTCTACGAGCCGGAGTCCGGCGACCTGATCGAGGAGGCCAAGGCGCGGGTCCTGGAGGCCCTGGAGCGCACCGCCGCCGACGGGGTCAACGACCCCATGATCATCAAGCAGCACATGCGCTCGGCCGCCTCGGCCCTGTTCAAGGAGCGCACCCAGCGACGCCCGGTGATCATCCCAACGGTGATGGAGGTCTAGGGATGGCCAAGGCGCGAACTCGGCGACCGCAGACCCGGCGGCCCGCGCCCGCCCGGAACCGGCGGCCGGCGGCCAAGACCACGACCCGGACCCAGCGGGCCGGCCAGAGCTCCCGCAAGGCCCTGTCGCCCCACAAGGGGGACATCCAGGGGGTCTTCCTGGCCCTGTTCGCCGTGGTCATGGCCCTGGGGATCTGGCTGGAGGACGGCGGCCGGCTCGGCGGGTTCTTCGCCCTGCTGTTCCGCGGCCTGTTCGGCTACGGCGCCTACGCGGTGCCCCTGCTGGTCGCCGGGCTGGCCCTGGCCCTGTTCTGGCGGCCGGCGGCCAAGGACGACATGGTCGCCGGGCGGGTCACCATCGGGCTCCTGGCCATGCTGGTCGGCGGGCTCGGCCTGCTCCACCTGGCCAGGGGGGCCCCACCGGCCAGCTCGGCCCCGGCCGTCCTCCAGGAGTCGGGCGGGCTGGTCGGGGCGATCATCGCCGCCCCCCTGGCCCGGCTGCTGTCCACCTGGGGGGCGGCCACCCTGTTCGCCGGCCTGCTGTTCCTCGGCACCCTGATCAGCACCCGGACCTCGGTGGCGGCCGTGGGCCGGGGGATCGCCTCCATGGGCCGGCTGGCCGGCTCCGCCCTGACCGCCCCGCCGAAGCCCCCGCCCCCGCCGCCGTCCCCGCCCGAGGTCGTCGAGCCGGTCGACTCCGGCGAGGCCCCGCCCAAGCGCCGGGGCCGCAGGAAGGCCGAGCCGCCGCCCGAGCCCGACCCCGACGACACCATCGAGGTGGTCGTGGGCAAGCCGGCCCCCGAGGCCACCAGGGACACGGCCGAGGTCGCGGTCGAGGAGCGCGACGAGGCGGCCGCCCTCAAGGCCCCGCCGCCGCCCGTGGCCCCGGCCGACCTGCCCGGGGCCGGCGACGCCGTCCAGATGGCCATGACCCTCCAGGCCAAGGCCGGCGGCGCCTACACCACCCCGCCGGAGTCGCTGCTGCGCCAGGGCCACGCCCGCCCGGTCGACCCCCGCCGCCTCGACGAGACCCAGCGGGTCCTGGAACGGACCCTGGAGCAGTTCGACGTCGACGCCAAGGTGCCCCGCTACACCCGCGGCCCGACCGTGACCCGCTACGAGGTCGAGCTCGGCCCGGCGACCAAGGTGGCCAGGGTGATCGGGCTGTCCCACGACATCGCCTACGCCCTGGCCTCGCCGGACGTGCGGATCATCGCCCCCATCCCCGGCAAGTCGGCGATCGGCATCGAGGTCCCCAACCGCGACCGCGAGCTGGTCACCCTTGGCGACATCCTCGGCCGGACCAAGAATGACCAGCGCCACCCGCTCACGGTCGCCCTCGGCAAGGACATCGGCGGCGAGCCGGTCCTGGCCAACCTGGCCGAGATGCCCCACGTCCTGATCGCCGGCAGCACCGGCTCGGGCAAGAGCGTCTGCCTCAACGTGCTGGTGACCAGCCTGCTCATGCGCAACCCGCCCGACGAGGTCCGCCTCATCCTGATCGACCCCAAGCGGGTCGAGCTGACCAGCTACGAGAACGTTCCCCACCTGATCACCCCGGTGGTCACCCACCCCAAGCGGGCCTCAGAGGCCCTGGCCTGGGCGGTGCGGGAGATGGAGCTGCGCCTGGAGACCCTGGCCATCGCCGGGGTCCGCAACATCGCCGCCTACAACAAGGGGGCCAAGGAGGGCACCCTGCCGCCGCTGCCCTCGGCCGGCCTGGACGACGACGGCCGGCCCGACGGCACCCAGCAGCGCCCGACCCTGCCCTACATCGTGCTGGTGATCGACGAGCTGTCCGACCTGATGATGGTCGCCCCCCGCGACGTCGAGGACGCCATCTGCCGCATCGCCCAGATGGCCCGGGCGGTCGGCATCCACCTGGTGGTGGCCACCCAGCGGCCGTCGGTGGACGTGGTCACCGGGCTCATCAAGGCCAACATCCCCAGCCGGATCGCCTTCATGGTCGCCAGCGCCCAGGACTCCCGGGTCATCCTGGACGCCGGCGGGGCCGACAAGCTGGTCGGCCACGGCGACATGCTGTACCTGCCCGGCGGCACCTCCAAGCCCCGCCGCATCCAGGGCGCCTTCATCACCGAGAAGGAGGTCGAGGCGGTCGTCGCCTACTGCAAGGCCCAGCAGCAGGCCGCCTACCAGCCGGGGGTGGTGGCCGAGGGCCGGGCCGCCAGCGAGGACGACGACGGCGACGAGGACCCGCTCCTCACCCAGGCGATGGAGATCGTGGTCCGCTCCGGGCTCGGCTCCACCTCGATGCTCCAGTCCAAGATGAAGGTCGGGTTCTCCCGGGCCCGCCGGATCATGGACCAGCTCGAGGAGCGGGGCGTGGTCGGGCCGTCGGAGGGGTCCAAGCCCCGCGACGTGCTCATGACCGTGGAGGAGCTGGGGCAGCTCCGGGGCCGCGAGGAGACCTATGGCGAGATCGTCGGCGAGTAGGTTGCCGTCCGCCGCCGGTCAGGTGAGAATCCGCTGAACTACGGAGGCGATTCTCCGCATTGCCCCGATATGTCGGATGAAGGGGTGACCCGGCTGCCCACCATCGGCGAAGCGCTGCGCTCGGCCCGGGAGGCGCAGGGCAGGTCGCTCGACGACGCCGCTGTCGCGACCCGGATCCGGTCCAGCTACCTGGAGGCCCTCGAGGAGGAGCGGTTCGGCGAGCTCGGCGGGAGCGTCTACGCCAAGGGCTTCCTGCGCTCCTACGCCGGCTACCTGGGCGTCGACCCGGCCCCGCTGCTGGAGGCCTACCGGGCCCAGGAGACGCCCGAGGCGCCCGTGTTCGAGCACGCCCCCCAGGCCATCGGCGGGATCAAGTCGGGCCGGCGCGGGCCCAGCTGGCTGGCCGTCGCCATCGTCTGCGTCTCCATCATCCTGCTGGCCTCGCTGTGGGGGCTGCTGCGGCCGGCGCCCGAGGAGGGCGGCGCCCAGCCGGCCTTCGTGACCACCCCGGCCCGGGCCACCGGGTCGGGAGCCGCCGCCAAGCCGTCCGCCAAGCCGGCCCCGCCGGCCACCGCCCGCGCGGCGGCCAAGGACGTGCGGGTCACCCTGCGCTACGCCGGCGCCTCCTGGACCCGGGTCACCGCCGACGGCCGGGTCGCCTTCGAGGGAATCCCCGGCCCCCGCCAGCGGCGCACCTTCACGGCCAGGCGCAGCCTGGAGCTGGTCCTCGGCTACCCGGCCGGGGTCCGCCTCACCGTCAACGGCAAGGACCTGGGCGTGGCCGACCGCTCCGGCGGCATCTGGCGCCACACGTTCACCCCCAGGAGCAGGTCCCTGGACTAGGAGAAGGAGCCCCGCTTCGATGGTCATCCGGGTGCCGTTCACCGGCGCGGAGAAGGAGAGCCTCAAGGTCAGCCTGGACCGGCACCGCGACGCGATCCTGTGGAAGCTGGAGGGCCTGAGCGACGAGCAGCTGCGCCGGCCGCTGGTCCCGTCCGGGACCAGCCTGCTCGGCCTGGTCAAGCACCTGGCGGCGGTCGAGTACGGCTGGTTCTGCGACACCTTCGGCCGCCCCACCGAGCCGCTGCCCTTCGACGACGACGACCCCGACGCCGACCTCCGCGTCCGGCCCGAGGAGACGACCGAGGACGTCCTGGCCTTCTACGGCCGGGCCCGGGCCGCCGCCGACCAGGTCATCGACGAGCTGGAGGTGGAGGACACCGGCACGGCCTGGTTCGGGGACAGCGTCACCATGCGCTGGGTGCTGATCCACATGGTCGAGGAGACGGCCCGTCACGCCGGCCACGTCGACATCCTCCGCGAGCTCATCGACGGCATGGCCGGCGACCACCGACCTGGCTAGCCTTGGCACAATGCGCTGCCTCAGAGGCGGCGGATGATCGTGGTGACCCGCCCCGAACATGAGTTCGATTTCCTGTCAATGACATGGGGAAGTTCGAGCGCCTCGGCGGGTCGCTCGGCTAGCCTTGTCCCATGACCGACCAACCACGCCTTGCCCTGACCTTCGAGGACGTCCTGCTGGTGCCGCGGCGCTCCAGCATCCGCTCCCGCCGCCACGTCTCCACCCGCTCCCGCTTCACCCGCGGGGTGGAGCTGGCCATCCCCATCGTCTCGGCCAACATGGACACCGTGACCACCGCGCCCATGGCCATCGCCATGGCCGAGCTGGGCGGTCTCGGCGTCCTTCACCGGTTCCTGCCGGTCGAGGCCCAGGCCGAGGAGGTCCGGCGGGTCAAGCGCTACCTGGGTCAGGTGATCGAGCAGCCCTACACCATCGGCCCCGAACGGACCGTGGCCGAGGCCGCCGCCGCGGCCAGGCGCCTGGGCGTGACCGGCCTGGTCGTGGTCGACGCCGAGCGCCGGCCGGTCGGCATCCTCACCGCCCGGGACATGCGCGCCGCCGCCGGCGGGGCGGCAGGGCAGGGAGGTGTCCCGGCGCGAGCGATGTGGGGCGACACCGTGGCCGCGGCCATGACCCCGGCCGAGCGGCTGGTCACGGCCAGGCCCGGCATCGACCTCGACGAGGCCCGCAAGCTGCTGGACCGCCACCGGATCGAGAAGCTGCCCCTGGTCGGCGACGACGGCCGCCTGGCCGGGCTGATCACCCTGCGCGACATCGGCCTGCGCGAGCGCCTGCCCCAGGCCACCCGCGACGGCCAGGGCCGGCTGCGGGTGGGGGCCGCCCTCGGGGTGCGGGGCGGCTACCTGGCCCGGGCCCAGGCCCTGATCGACGCCGACGTGGACGCTCTGGTCGTCGACGTCGCCCACGGCCACGCCGACCACACCATCGAGGCCGTCAAGGAGCTCAAGGTGACCTGGCCGGACAGTGAGGTCGTGGCCGGCAACGTCGCCACCGCCGACGGCTTCGCCGACCAGGCCGCGGCCCGGGCC
>DATABK010000008.1:0-5402 GCA_036259695.1 Actinomycetes bacterium
CTGCCGCCCGCCGGGCGCCATCCCCGCATCCGGCTGTGCGGGATCGCCGGACCGCCGGGAAGGAGCCTCAGCCTGAGGAGGCTGGGCAGGGGCCGGAGTGGCGTTGGCAGGCCGGGGTGGGGCATCGGTCGGGTGATCACCCTCTCGAGCGGGGACCGGCCCGGCCCCGAACCAGTTGCTCCCGGACGGAGGCGTCGGCGGCCGCTCCTCCCGGAGGCGCGGCTCGGGGGCAGCAGGGAGCCGGCTCTGCCCAGGCGCGGGCCCGGGCTCGGCAGGCTCGGGCTCGGCCGGCTCAGGCTCGTTGGAAGCCCGGTTCTCCTCCGGCCGGTGATCGGTTGCGGCGGGAGGCGCCTCCTGCCGGGCGTTCTGCCCGGGCACGGGCGGGAGCCGTTCGCCAGGGGAGCGCTGGTGGGTCGCGGGGTCCTCAGCTGTCCCGGGCCCCGGCTCGCGAACGGCCGGTGCTGCCTCCTGAGGCTGTACCTGCTCCCTGGCCTCACCGGGCGGCCGCTCAGCCTCCTCCCCGACGGCCTCTCCGCGGTCCGAAGCCCCGTTCCCGGTCACTGTCGGAGGGGCCGCAGCCTGTCCCGGGCGACCCTCAACCGGTGGTTCAGAGTGAGACGTACCCTCCGGGCCGGAGGTGGAGGACGGATGCGCTCCCTCCCCCGGGCTCTGCACACCCGTGGACCGGGTGTCCTGTCCCCCGCCGGCCTCGGATTGCGGTCCACCCTCGACCTCAACCTCCGGTCCAACGTTGTGGCCGGGCTTCCCGGGATCGGGCGTGCCCTCGCGCCCAGGGTCCCCAGCCCGCGGGCGCCCGTCTTCCTCTTCCGGCGGGTCCGATGCCGTCAGATCGAGCGATTCTGGACGATCTGGCTGGAGGCGCCCGGGACGGGGGGTGGGGTCGGTCGTTCGGTCCACGCATGCTCCCTCGTGTAGCCCCCGGGCGGGCGTCGCGCCCAGCCTATCGGGGCGGAGGCGCTTCCGCGAAGGCTGTCCACAACCTGGGCGGTCCCATACCGCCGGCAGCCGCGGAGGGTTAGGCTGGAACCGTCCCGATCGCAGCCGTGCCAGCTTCAAAGGAGTCGCCGTGGCCATCCAGGCCGACGCCATCGCCACGTATCTCGCCGAGCTGACGGCGGTCGAGGACGATGTCCTGCGCCATGCCCGCGACCGGGCGGCGGCTGGCGGCATGCCTCCCGTGTCGGCCGACGCGGGGGCGTTCCTGCGCTTCGCCGCCGGCTGGGTCGGGGCCCAGGCGGCGGTGGAGATCGGCTCGGGCGCCGGCTACTCCGGGGTCTGGATCGCCCGCGGGCTGGTTCCCAAGGGCATCCTGACCACCATCGAGACCGACCCCGGGCACCAGCGCCTGGCCAAGGAGACCTATGAGGAGGCCGGCGTCCCCAGCCGGATCCGGGCCATCCTGGGTCGCGCCCTTGACGTGCTCCCTCGGCTCACCGATGGCGGCTACGACCTGGCCTTCCTGGACGCCAAGAAGTCCGAGTACCCCGAGTACCTGGAGCACGCGATCCGCCTGGTCCGGCCCGGCGGGGTCATCATCGCCGACAACGTGCTGTGGTCGGGCCGGGTCGCCGACCCGAAGGTGACCGACCCGGACACCGAGGGGCTCCGGGCCTACGCCCGCCGCATCGCCTCCGACGACCGGCTCGACTCGGTGATCCTCACCGTCGGCGACGGGCTGGCGGTGTCCCGTGTGCGCCACAACGAGGAGCTGGAGGCCTGACCGGCCCGTGACGGCGACCTACATGGGCGGGCGACGGGGCCCGCCAGACGGCGACGAGCGACCCCTGCGGGGCCTGCCCGGAGGCCGAGCCCGCCCACGCCCGACGCCTCCCGCTCCCCCACCCGACGACGGGGAAGCCGGCCAGCCGACCGCTGGCGACGGCGCCCGCGAGCCCGGGGGGCATGCCCCCGAGGATGGGGACCAACCCGGCCCGCAGGTTCCGGGCAACGGGGGGCAACCTCACAACGGGGAACGGCCGGACCACGGTGGGCCGGACGGGGTGGTGCGGCCGCTGCGGCCGCCGCGGCCCCTGCGGGTGATCCCAGGGGGCGCCGGGGCCGGACCTGAGGCCGCTGCCGGAGATGGGCACGCCGTGGACGTCGTCCGCACGGCCGAGCCGGCCGGGCCGGTTGCCGCCCCGGCGGGGCCCCGGCGGCGCAGCACCTGGAGACGGCGCTGGGTGGCCGCGGTCCTCACGCTGACCCTCCTGGTGGCCGGGATGGCGGTGGCCGGTCGGGTGGTGGCGGACCAGCCCCGAACCCGCACCGCCTCCACGGCGCCGGCAACCACCGCCTCACCGGGGTCGGCGGCGCCGCTCCAGCCCTCGTCGGTCGTGGCCACCATCGCCACCGACGGCTTCTCCTACAGCATGGCCGCGGGGGCCGGCGCCCTCTGGGTGGCCGGCAGCGACCAGGTGACCCGCATCGACCCGGCCACCAACACCGTGGCGGCCAAGATCCCGGTGGCCGCGACCGGCGCCGGACCGGCCGGCGTGGCCGTCGGAGCCGGCGCCGTCTGGGTACCGGTGGCCGTGCCCGGCGCCCTCTGGGGCATCGACCCGGAGACCAACAAGGTCACATCGAAGATCCCGCTCGGCGAGCCGCTCAGCGGGTCCGTCTCGGTGAGCGCGGCCGGCGACACGGTCTGGGTGGCCTGCTGCGGGCAGTCGGGAACCGGCGTCTCCACCTCGGGCGGGCGGCTGCTGCGGATCGACCCTCGCCGCAAGCGGGTCGTGGCCGACATCGCCCTGAACGCCAGCCCGGTGGCCATCGCCGCCGACACGTCGGCGGCCTGGGTGGCCACTGCCGGCGGCCAGGTCCTGATGGTCAACCCGAGGCGGAACCGGGTGACGGCCACCATCAACGCCGGCGGCCCGCTCGGCTTCGACCACACCATCGCCGTCGCCCCAAGCGGCGTGTGGCTGGCGGACCCGTTCGACGAGGAGCTCGTCCGCATCGACCCGGAGACCAGGCGGGTGACGGCGCGCATCCCCGCCGGAGCGGTGACCACCCTCGCCGTGACCGGGAACACCGTCTGGGCCCTGTCATCGGTCGGTCTGGTCCGGGTCGGCCCGACCGGAGACCGTGTCGCGGCCATCGACCCGGGTCCCGACCTACGCCAGGCACGCCTGGTCGCCGCCGACAGCAACGCCGTCTGGACCGCCGGCTGGGGCTCCGTCTCCCGGATCGACCCGGACCTGGTGGGGCCCTAGCCCGGGCCAGCCCGGCCCGCGCGATACCGCACGGCCTGTCCGGCCCAGCATCGCCTGGCCGACCGAGCTAGGCGTTGGCGGCCCGCAGCGCGGCCAGCGGCGCCCGGCGGGCGAAGGCGGTGGCCAGGTCGTCGGTGAACCAGACGTGCATCATCTCGTTGCTGCGGCGGTAGACCTGGCCCGCCGGGCAGGCGCCGCCGGAAGGGCGGCCGAGCTTGCGCCCATTGGCGGGATCCCGGCACGACTCGTGGTCGTGCCAGCGGGTGATCGGCCCGCCGACGGCCGGGCCCGAGGCTCCCCAGGGCGCGGTGTACATGACCCCGACCAGCGTCAGGGTCGCCGGGGCCGTTCCGGTAGACGAGGGTCTCCGGACGGGCCGGGTCGAGCACCCGCCCGTCGGCCCGCCAGGCCGGGTTGGCCACGTGGAGGAACCGGACGCGCCGCTCCTGGCCGGCCTGGCTCCTGTCCTTGAACCGGAAGCCGGCCGCCGCCGCGGCGTCGGGGTCGCGCCACTGCTCGGCATTGGCCATCGAGGCCTTCCAGAGGGCTTCGGCCTCGGCCCGCTGGTCGTCGGTGGCCGCGGCAACCTCGGGCAGGTCGGGGCCGTGGGTGTGCTCGCCCATCTCCGACCCGTTCGCGGCGCCGGCCATCCCCGCCGCCCCGGCGTCATGGACGTGGGCCGCGGGGTCGGTGGCGGCCGCCGGGTCGTGGTCGTGCCCACCGGCCCCCGCCGCCCACACGCCGGTCCCGCCCGCCACCAGGACCAGGGCGAGCACCGCCCCGGCCAGTCCCGGCCGGGCCGGTGTCGAGCCGGGCCGGCGCCCGCGGGACTCCAGCACCAGGATGGCCAGGGCGCCGGCCAGACCGACCGCGACCAGCGCGATCCCGATCCCGGCGAGCAGGTGGCCGGGATTGGAGAGGGCGAACACGCCCTCCTCGGCGGCCAGCCCCGGGTCGCGGGCGTGCAGCAGCGCATCCCAGGCCAGCCCGGCCACGAGCAGGACCAGCCCGCCGGCGCCGACGAGCACCATGCGCAGCAGCCGGGAGGCCGATGACGCCGGCGGCGGGTCGCCCGGCGGTTGCGGCGGGGGGCACAGCTTGCCCGGCGCCCGAGACGCCGGCGGCGGGTCGTCTGGCGGCTGCTTCCCGGCCGGCGGCACGCCGATCGGCTGGGTGGTGTCGTCCATGGGCGCTCGGCTCCAGACCCTGGCAGGCGTTCGGTCGGAAACCGTTATGCCCCACCCAGGTCAGCCGCTGGTAAAGCCGCCGTTCAGACCGGGCAAAACCGCGGTCCCCAGGCCGGGCCGGCCCGCCGATCAGGCCGGGAAGAAGTACACCTTGGCCGCGAACTCGGCCGCCAGGGCCATGATCACGGCCAGGTAGAACATGCCGGTCGCGGCCTGGATGGAGTTTCCCTTGACCAGCACGCGGATGAAGGAGGCCATCAGCCCGCACAGCAGCACCAGGCCGACGGCCAGGTACACGGTCAGGTTGGGGAAGGCCAGCAGGGGCGAGAGCGACTGGTCGACGGCGCTGCCCCTGGCCCCGCCGAGGGCGGCCGAGTCCAGGGCGGCCGCCACCCCGGCGACCAGCCAGGTGGCCAGGGCCGCGATGGGACGGTTGGAGAGCCGCCGGTCGACCAGGTACCAGTGGCCGAGCAGCAGCCCGTCCATGGTCGCGCCGAGGAACAGGGCCCCGGTGAGCAGGGCCAGCGCTCCCAGGGCGGGGCGGCCGCTCAGCTCGGCCAGCGGCCAGCCGGCGACCAGCCCGGGCAGCACCGCGGCCATCCCGACCCAGCGGGCCGCCGGGACGCGGGCGTACAGCAGCACCTGCCAGACACCAATGGCGGCGGCGAACAGCCCGAGCCAGAGGGCGGCCATGCGGCCGGTGGGCCCGGCGGCGGCCAGCTCGCCCCGGCCGGCCAGCCAGGCCAGCGCCGCGCAGGCCAGGGCGGTCCCCCCGGCCAGCTTGAAGAACCCGGGCCGGACCACGCCCCAGAGCGGCGCCAGCCAGAGCAGCGCCAACCCGCCGAGCGCGGTCTCGTACAGGACCACCGTGAGCACTCCGGCCGGACCGTGCACCGTTGCCATTCCTCTCTTGCCGCTGGCGTGCGATGGCAGCCTAGCGCGCCCGCGTCACCTGAGCCGACCGGGCCGCAGGGTGGCCAGC
>DATABK010000009.1:0-2241 GCA_036259695.1 Actinomycetes bacterium
ATCAGCTCCTCCGGACCGGCGGCCTCCACGCAGATCGGGTAGGCGTCGATGTCGGCGAACTCCTTGAACAGCGCCGCCTTGCCCTCCATCACCGGCAGCGCCGCCTGCGGGCCGATGTTGCCCAGGCCCAGCACCGCCGAGCCGTCGGTGACCACCGCGACGCTGTTGCGCTTGATGGTCAGCCGCCGGGCGTCCTCGGGGTTCTCGGCGATCGCCATGCACACGCGGGCCACGCCCGGCGTGTAGACCATGGACAGGTCGTCGGGCGACTTCAGGGGCAGCTTGGACACCACCGCCAGCTTGCCGCCCTGGTGGGCCAGGAAGGTGCGGTCGCCGACCTCGAGCACGCGCACGCCCTCGACCGCCTCGACCTTGGCCGTCAGCTCCCGGGCGTGGGCCTCGTTGCGGCAGGTGACGGTGACCTCGCGGACCACCTTGCGGCCGAACTGGCCCTCCAGGTCGATGTTGCCGATGTCCCCGCCGTCCTCGCCGATGGCGGTCGTCACCCGGCCAAGGGTCCCGGGGGTGTCCGACAGCTCCAGGCGCAGCACCAGCACGTACCCCGTGCGCGGACCGGTCCCTCCCATGGTCAACCCCTCTGCGCCGCCGAGCCCGATGGGTGCAAGTATGTCCCGGCATCCCCTGGCCGATACAGGAGGCGGAATGATCGGGGTCGGGCTGATCGGGTACGGGCTGGGCGGGGCCGCCTTCCACGCGCCCCTGGTCCAGGCCGAGCCGCGGCTGCGGCTGCACGCGGTGGTGACCAGCCGGGCCGGGCAGGTGCGGCGCGACCTCCCCGGGGTCGCGGTGGTGGCCTCGCCGGCCGAGCTGCTGGAGGACCCGGCCGTCGGGCTGGTGGTGGTGGCCGCGCCCAACGCCGTCCATTTCGAGCTGGCCGCGGCCGCCCTGCGGGCCGGCCGGCACGTGGTCGTGGACAAGCCGTTCACGCTCTCGGTGGCCGAGGCCGACGAGCTGATCGAGCTGGCCGGGGCGGCCGACCGGCGGCTCAGCGTGTTCCACAACCGGCGCTGGGACAGCGACTTCCTCACCGTCCGGCGCTGCCTTGAGACCGGGCTGCTCGGGGACGTGTCCAGCTTCGTCTCCCGCTACGACCGCTTCCGGCCCGTCCCCAAGGGCAGCTGGAAGGAGCAGGACGTGCCCGGGTCGGGGCTCCTCTGGGACCTCGGGCCGCACCTGATCGACCAGGCCCTGCAGCTGTTCGGCATGCCCCAGACGGTCTGGGCCGACGTCGGCGTCCAGCGGCCCGGGGTCGAGGCGGTCGACTACGTCCACCTGGCGCTGGGCTACGGGCGGCTGCGGGCGGTCCTGCACGCCGGCATGGAGGTGCGCGACCCCGGCCCCCGGTTCGAGGTCCACGGCGACCGGGGGTCGTTCGTGACCTGGGGCCTGGACCGCCAGGAGGTGGACGCCACCCTGACCACCGAGGTCGCGGGCCTGGAGTTGCGTGGCCGGCTGGCCGGCGTGCCCGCCGCCCACCACGCCTACTACGCCGCCATGGCCGCGGCTGTCGACGGCCAGGGCCCGGTCCCGGTGACGCCCGCCGAGGCCCGCGACACCATCGCGGTGATCGAGCTCGCCCTGGCCAGCGCCCGCCAGGGCCGGGTGCTCCCGTTCGATGCCCCAGCGGGCTAGAGGAACTGGCGCAGGAACCGGGCCGAGGCCGGCAGGGCCTCCTCGGGCTCCCCCCGGAGCCGGCACTCGAAGGTCAGCCAGTCGTCGTAGCCGACGTCGCCCAGGGCGGCGAACACCGCGGCGAAGTCCATGTGGCCGGTGCCCGGCTGGAGCCGGTTGGTGTCGTCGACGTGGACGTGGGCGATCCGGGGCCCGGCGGCCCGGATGGCCGCCGGCAGGTCGTCCTCCTCGATGTTCATGTGGAACAGGTCGGCGCAGACCCGGACCGAGCCCAGGCCGGTCTGGCGCTCGACCTCCTCGCCGAGGGAGACCGCCTGATCGATCCGGTTGACCATGTAGTCCTCGTAGCGGTTGATCGGCTCGACGGCCAGCCACACGCCCTCGGCGGCGGCGTGGGGGGCCAGCTCGACCAGCGCCTCCAGCAGCACCCGGCGGTCCTCGCGCTGGCCGCGGGGCGGGGTGAACGGCGGCAGGCGGAGGCTGAACATCCCCCAGCTGGCCGGGGTCAGGACCCCGTCCCCGCCCAGCTCGGCGATCACCCGCAGCTGGGAGTGGAGCTGGTCGATGGCGTCGCGCCGCCCGCCGGGG
>DATABK010000010.1:0-2037 GCA_036259695.1 Actinomycetes bacterium
GGCCCGGGCCCGCGCCCGGGCCCGGTCGGCCTCCTGCTCCTCGCGCGAGGGCAGCACGTCGCCCCGGTAGATCCAGACCTTGACCCCGACCATCCCGAAGGTGGTCCGGCCCTCGGCCAGGCCGTAGTCGATGTCGGCCCGCAGGGTGTGCAGCGGCACCCGGCCCTCACGGTAGAACTCGGTGCGGGCCATCTCGGCCCCGCCGAGCCGCCCCGAGCACTGCACCCGGATCCCCTTGGCCCCGCCCTTCATGGCCGAGTTGATCGCCCGGCGCATGGCCCGCCGGAACGACACCCGGCTGGCCAGCTGCTCGGCGACCCCCTGGGCCACCAGCTGGGCGTCGGTCTCGGCGCCCTTGACCTCGAGGATGTTCAGGGTGACCTGCTTGCCGGTCATCTTGTCGAGGTCGGCCCGGATGCGGTCGGCCTCGGCGCCGCGACGGCCGATGACCACGCCCGGCCGCGCCGTGTGGATGTCGACCCGCACCCGGTCGCGGGTGCGCTCGATCTCCACCCGGGAGATGCCGGCGTGGCTCAGGTTCCGCTTCAGGTACCGGCGGATCTGGATGTCCTCGTGCAGGTACTTCTTGTAGTCCTTCTCGCTGAACCAGCGTGACTTCCAGTCCGTGGTGACACCCAGGCGGAAGCCGTACGGGTTGATCTTCTGTCCCATTACGAGGCCTCCCTGGAGTCGACGATCACGGTGATGTGGCTGGTCCGCTTGTTCACCCGGTAGGCACGGCCCAGCGCACGGGGCCGGTGCCGCTTCAGGGTCGGACCCTCGTCGACGAACGCCTTTGCCACGAACAGGTTGTCCGCCGGCAGCTGGAAGTTGTGCTCGGCGTTGGCGATGGCCGAGTCCAGCACCTTGCGGACCGGGAGCGCGGCCGCCCGAGGGGTGAACTGCAGGACCCGGCGCGCCTCCTCGACGTGCAGGCCGCGGATCAGGTCCACGATCCGGCGCGCCTTGAACGGCGTCACCCGGACGAACCGAGCCTGCGCCTTCACTTCCATATCGGGTTACCTCACTCCTGTCGCCCGCTCCTGCGAGCGGTGGATGCGGAAGGTCCGGGTCGGCGCGAACTCGCCGAGCTTGTGGCCGACCATGGCCTCCGAGATGTACACGGGCACGTGCTTGCGCCCGTCGTGGACCGCGATCGTGTGCCCGACCATGTCGGGGATGACCGTCGAGCGGCGCGACCAGGTGCGGATCACCCGCTTGTCGCGCCTGCGGTTCAGGTCGTCGATCTTCTTCAGCAGATGGTCGTCGACGAAGGGACCCTTTTTCAGGCTACGCGCCATTGCTTACCTCTCACTCCTCGCGCCGCCGTCCTGGTTCATCAGGGGGCCTAAAGCGCCCCCCGAACCCCCCAGTGGCGCCGGGATGCCAACGTGTCGTGGGATCGGCATTTACCGCCCTCTCCCCTTGCGGCGGCGGCGGACGATGAGCTGGTCGGAGGGCTTGCGCCGGCGGGTGCGACCCTCGGGCTTGCCCCACGGGCTGGTCGGGTGGCGGCCACCGGAGCTCTTGCCCTCGCCGCCGCCCAGCGGGTGGTCGACCGGGTTCATGGCCACGCCGCGGGTGGTCGGGCGCTTGCCCTTCCAGCGGTTGCGGCCGGCCTTGCCCCAGCTGATCAGCTCCTGCTCGGCGTTGCCGACCTCGCCCACGGTGGCCCGGCAGGCGGTCAGGACCTGGCGGATCTCGCCCGAGGGCATCCGCAGGGTGGCCAGGGTGCCCTCCTTGGCCAGGAGCTGGATGCCGGAGCCGGCCGAGCGGCCCATCTTGGCCCCGCCGCCCGGGCGGAGCTCGACGTTGTGGGCGAGGGCGCCGACATCAAGCCGGGCAACGCCCTGCCCCTGAAGAACATCCCCGTCGGCACCATCGTCCACAACGTCGAGCTCCGCCCGGGCGGCGGGGCCAAGATGGGCCGCTCGGCCGGGTCCGGCATCCAGCTCCTGGCCAAGGAGGGCACCCTGGCCACCCTGCGGATGCCCTCGGGCGAGATCCGCCAGGTCCTGACCGCCTGCCGGGCCACCG
>DATABK010000011.1:0-14875 GCA_036259695.1 Actinomycetes bacterium
GGTCCGCCCGACCAAGGGCCAGATCGACGACCTGATCCACGAGGTCCGCTCCCGGGTCGAGCGCGACCAGCGGGTCCTGGTCACCACCCTGACCAAGAAGATGGCCGAGGACCTGACCGACTACCTGCTGGAGATGGGCCTACGGGTCCGCTACCTGCACTCGGAGATCGACACCGTCCAGCGGATCGAGATCCTGCGCGACCTGCGCCTTGGCGAGTTCGACACCCTGGTCGGGATCAACCTGCTGCGCGAGGGGCTCGACCTGCCCGAGGTCACCCTTGTGGCCATCCTGGACGCCGACAAGGAGGGGTTCCTGCGCTCGGAGACCTCCCTGGTCCAGACCATCGGCCGGGCCGCCCGCAACGTCGACGGCCAGGTGATCATGTACGCCGACCAGGTCACCCCGTCCATGCAGCGGGCCATCGAGGAGACCAACCGCCGCCGCAAGCTCCAGATCGACTACAACGCGGCCAACGGGATCGACCCCCAGACCGTCCGCAAGCGGGTCACCGACATCATCCAGGCCCTGCGGGGCGAGGAGGAGGGCACGGCCATCGGCGGCCGGGCCCGCAAGGGCCGCGCCCCCACCCCGGCCCGGGGCCGGGCCGGCCGCCGCGGCGGCGAGCCGGCCGTCTCGGGCATGCCCCGGGCCGACCTGGAGCGGCTGATCGCCTCCCTCGAGGAGGAGATGCACGAGGCCGCCAAGGAGCTCCGGTTCGAGTACGCCGCCCGCATCCGCGACGAGGTCGGCGACCTGCGCCGCGAGCTCCGGGCCATGGCCGACGCCGGGGTGGGCTAAACTCCGCCGATGCGCCGCTGGCTGATCGTTGCCGTGGTGGCCGTGCTCGTGCTGGGGGCGGCCGGGGCCGGGGCGTGGTGGCTGCTGCGGCCCAAGGCCCGGCCGGAGCCGGTGGCCGCCGCCTACCTGGAGGCCTGGGGCCGCAAGGACTGGGCGGCCATGCAGGCCCAGGTGAACGCCCCGCCGGCCGACTTCGCCAAGCGGCACACCGACATGCTCGAGGCCCTGCGGGTCACCGAGGCCAGCTTCACCCCGGGGACGGCGACCGTCACCGACGACCGGGCCGAGCTGCCCTTCCAGGCCCGGCTGCGGCTGCGGGCGCTGGGGGAGTGGCCCTACGCCGGGGCGCTGCGGCTGGTCCGGCGCGACGGCCGCTGGCTGGTCGACTGGTCGCCGGCCACCCTGCACCCCGACCTGGCCCAGGGCCTGCGGTTCCAGCGGACCCGGACCTGGCCGGAGCGGGCCCCGATCCTGGCCGCCGACGGATCCGAGCTGGCCGGGCCTGGGCCGGTCGTCACGGTCAGCATCGTCGGCGAGCGGGTCAAGGACCCGGCCGAGGTCGCCGACGCCCTGGCGACCCACGCCGAGGTCCCCCGCAAGGCCGCCCGGCGTGCCCTGGCCGACGCCGAGCGCCGACCCAACCAGGGCGTTCCCGTTGTCACCATGCCCGAGGCCGACTACCAGGCGGTCAAGGACCAGATCTACCCCGTCCCCGGGCTGTCGTTCGAGGCCGGGTCGGGCCGGGAGTACAACGGCCCGGCCTCGGCCCGGATGCTGCTCGGCTCGGTCGGGCCGGTGACCGCCGACGACCTCAAGGAGCTCGGCGCCCCCTACCAGACGGGCGACGTGACCGGCCACGGCAACGGCCTCGAGGCGGCCTTCGAGCGCCAGCTCGCCGGCACCCCGTCGGGCGAGGTCCGGCTGGTCGGCGGCGGGGGCGAGGACGGGGAGGCGGCCAAGGTCCTGCACCGCTTCGCCGGCAAGGAGGGCCAGCCGGTGGAGACGACCCTGGACCCGCGGGTCCAGGAGGCGGCCGAGGCCGCCCTCGACCCCCTCACCAAGCCGGCCGCCCTGGTCGCGCTGCGGCCGTCCACGGGCGAGCTGCTGGCCGTGGTCAACAGCCCGGTCGACGGCTACAACCGGGCCCTGCTCGGCCGCTACCCGCCCGGGTCGACCTTCAAGGTCGTCACCGCCGGAGCCCTGCTGGCCAGCGGGCTGCGCCCCACCGACCCGGTCGACTGCCCCAAGGAGGCCAAGGTCGGCGGGCGTACCTTCGGCAACTTCGAGGACGAGGTCCTTGGTCGGATCCCGTTCTCCAGCGCCTTCGCCCATTCCTGCAACACCGCCTTCGTCCAGCAGGCGGCCAAGCGCCTCGACGGCGAGGAGCTGGTGGCGGCCGCGGCCCAGTACGGCTTCGGGCTCGACCCCTCCCCGAGCATCCCGGCCGTGACCAGCCGGGTCCCGGCCCCCTCGGACCGGGCCGACCTGGCCGCCGAGTCCTTCGGCCAGGGCCGGGTCACCGCCAGCCCCCTCCAGATGGCCCTGGTCGCCGCCACCGTCGCCAAGGGCCGCTGGCCCCACCCGACACTCGTCTCCGGCGAAACCGGCGAGACCGAATCCCCCGACCCGCTCGACGCCAAGGTGGCGAGCACCCTCCGGACCCTGATGCGCCAGGTCGTCACCGAGGGCACCGCGGCCGACGCCAACCTCCCCGGCAAGGTCGGCGGCAAGACCGGCACGGCCGAGTTCGGCACCGGCGACCCCCTGCCGACCCACGCCTGGTTCATCGGCTTCCGCGGTGACCTGGCCTTCTCGGTGGTGGTCGAGGACGGCGGCGTCGGTGGCCGGGTCGCCGCCCCCACCGCCGCCCGGTTCCTCCGCGGCCTCTAGACCGGACCGCCCCTCGTAACGGTCACCGGACGGTGCCAGGCTATGACCTAGGTGCGGGAAACGCCGACGAGGAGCCACCGGGTGAGGCGCTGGACCTGGGCCGCCTGGGCCCTGCTGGCCGTGTGGACGGCCAGTGTGGTGGCGCTCGTGACCCTGTCGGTGGCCAACGGCACCTTCGCCCCCGACGCCTTCACCGACTCCCTGCCGCTGCTGCTGGCCTTCGCGGCCTTTCTCGTGGTCGGCGCCCTGGTCGTGGGGCACCGGCCCGGCAACGCCGTCGGCTGGATCTTCGCGGCCATCGCCCTGCTGGCGGTCACCGCCGCCCTGGCCGAGGAGTACGCCGTCTACGGCGTCGTGACCCGGCCCGGGTCGCTGCCCGGACCGCGCTACGCCGGCTGGTTCAGCTCCTGGGCCTGGTACCCGACCATCGCCCTGGCCCTGCTCTTCACGCCCCTGCTGTTCCCCACTGGCCGGCTGCCGTCACCCCGCTGGCGGCCGGTCGCCTGGCTGGGCGGGGCCACCACCGCCGCCCTCAGCGCGCTCGGGGCCCTCGCCCCCACGCTGGAGCTGGGTGACGGCACCCGGGTGGACAACCCGATCGGGGTGGCCGCGGTCGGCAACCCCGAGCAGAGCACGGCCGGCCAGGTGGTCATCAACCTCCTGACCGTCCTCGCCCTGGCCGCGGTGGTGTCGCTGATCGTCCGGTTCCGCCGCTCCCGCGGCGAGGAGCGCCTCCAGCTGAAGTGGTTCACCTACGCGGCCGCCCTGCTGCCGCTGGTGTTCCTCGGCGACCTGCTCCCGGCCGCGGCCGGCAACCTGCTGTTCGGCGCCGTCGTGGCCTTCCTGCCGGTCGCCGCCGGGATCGCCATCCTGCGCTACCGGCTGTACGAGATCGACCGGCTGCTCAACCGGACCCTGGTCTACGGCCTGCTCACCGCCCTGCTGGCCGGGATCTACGCCGGGCTGGTGCTGGGCCTGGGGCAGCTCTCGGGCCACCTGGGGACCCGGACCCCGAGCTGGGTCGTGGCCGTGGCCACCCTGGCCGTGGCCAGCCTGTTCCAGCCGGCCCGCCGGCGCATCCAGCGGGCCGTCGACCGGCGCTTCAACCGCCGCCGCTACGACGCCGCCCGGACCATCGAGGCGTTCAGCGCCCGCCTGCGCCAGGAGGTCGACCTCGACACCCTGTCGGTCGAGCTGCTGGCCGTCGTGGACGAGACGGTGCAGCCCACCACGGCCGCCATCTGGCTGCGGCCCACGACCCGGCGCGCCTGAGGGCGCCGGGCGCCGGCGCTACCCGCCGACCTGGTCGACGTTGACGTCGCAGGCGCTGGCCAGCCGGCGGGCGGCCGCCTCGACGTCGGCCAGGGCCTGCTGGGCGTCGGCCGCGCTGGCGTTGCGGGCGGCGTCGGCCAGGTCGCGGACCCGGTCCCGCAGGGCCTCGCCGGCCTGCCGGACCTCGGCGTCGTCGACCTCGCGGAGGCGCTCGTCCAGCTTCTGGGCGGCCTGCTCGGCCTCGGCCGGGGCCTGCTGCACGTCGTTCCAGTTGATCCCGGTCAGCTCGCCGACCAGGGCGGCGCAGTCGGCCGCCTTGTCGACCCCCTGGCCGATGTCCTGCGCCTGCTGGGCGGCCTCGCAGCCGGCCAGGAGCGGCGCGGCCAGGACCACGGCCACGGCGGTGGCCCTCCAGCCGCGGCGGGTCCCGGTCACCAGCCCCTCGCCTTCCACTCGTCGAGCTGGGGGGCCTCCCGCTCGACCAGGCTGTCGTCGCCGTGCCCGGGGGAGATGCGGGTCTCGCCGGGCAGCGACAGCAGGTGCTGCTCGGCCGAGCGGATCGCCTGGGCGAAGGCGTCGGGCCCCTCGGTCCTGCCGACCCCGCCCGGGAACAGGGCGTCGCCGGTCAGGACCTGGCTGGACGGCAGCTTGAAGGAGATGCTGCCCTCGGTGTGGCCCGGGGTGTGGAGCACGGTGATCGCGTAGCGGCCCACGGTCAGGGTGTCGCCGTGCTCCAGGACCCGGTCGGGGGTCACCCCGACCTGGTCGGCGATGGCGTCGGCGTCGGCCGCATGCGCGCCGTTCCAGACGTCGTGGGCCTTGAGGACCCCGGCCAGGGCCTGGATGTGGTCGGGGTGGCGGTGGGTGGTGACGATCCCGGCCAGCCGGACCCCCTCCAGCAGCTCCAGCAGCCGCTCGGCCTCGTTGGCCGCGTCGACCAGCAGCGCGTCGTTGGTCTCGGGGTCGCGCAGCAGGTAGGCGTTGTTCTCATAGGGGCCGACGTGCAGCTTGGTCACCTCGAGGGGGCCGTCGGCGTACCGGTGTGGCGGCCCGCCCCGGTCGACGTGGGCGGGGTCGAAGTCCGGCATCGGCGCCTCCTGTGGAATGTCGGGCGGGCACGGGACATTGTTGTCACAGGCGTCCATACAATGTGGGGGCCAATCGAGCTTCCCCCCGAACCGAGGAAGGGAACCTGAGCGTCACCGACCGCCTCGTCATCCGGGGCGCCCGCGAGCACAACCTCAAGAACGTCCACCTGGACCTGCCCCGCAACGCCCTGATCGTGTTCACGGGCCTGTCCGGGTCGGGCAAGTCCTCGCTCGCCTTCGACACCATCTACGCCGAGGGCCAGCGCCGCTACGTCGAGTCGCTGTCGGCCTACGCCCGCCAGTTCCTCGGCCTGATGGAGAAGCCCGACGTCGACTTCATCGAGGGGCTGTCCCCGGCCATCTCGATCGACCAGAAGTCGACCTCCAAGAACCCGCGCTCCACCGTCGGCACGATCACCGAGGTCTACGACTACCTGCGGCTGCTGTACGCCCGCATCGGCCAGCCCCACTGCCCCAGGTGCGGCCGGCCCATCTCCCGCCAGACCCCGGACCAGATCGTCGACCAGATCCTGGAGCTGCCGGCCGGGACACGCTTCCAGCTCCTGGCCCCGGTGGTCCGGGGCCGCAAGGGCGAGTACGAGGCCCTGCTGCGCAGCTTCTCGGCCAAGGGCTTCGCCCGGGCCCGGGTGGACGGCGAGGTCCGCGACCTGTCGGAGCCGATCCGGCTGGCCAAGACCTACAAGCACGACATCGAGATCGTGGTCGACCGCCTGGTCGCCCGCGGCCCCGAGGCCGACGAGAAGGCCCGCCGCCGCCTGGCCGACTCGGTCGAGACGGCCGTCGGCCTGTCCGAGGGCCTGGTCCTGGTCGAGCTGGTCAACGAGGACCGTGAGCTCCAGTTCTCGACCCACCTGGCCTGCCTCTACGACAACCTGTCGTTCGAGGAGCTGGCCCCGCGCAACTTCTCGTTCAACGCCCCCTACGGGGCCTGCCCGGACTGCACCGGCCTGGGGGTCAAGCAGGAGGTCGACCCCGAGCTGGTCGTGCCCAACCCGAGCCTGCCCGTGACCGGCGGGGCCATCCAGCCCTGGCAGGGCAGCCGCGGGTCCAGCGAGTACTTCGACCGGCTGCTGATCGCGGTGGCCGAGGCCGAGGGGTTCGACCCCGACGCCCCCTGGGAGGAGCTGACCCCCAGCCAGCAGCGGGTCGTCCTGTACGGGGCCGACGAGCAGGTCTACGTCCGCTACAAGAACCGCTACGGCCGCACCCGGGCCTACCACACCACCTTCGAGGGGGTCGTCTCCTACCTCAACCGCCGTTACGCCGAGGCCGAGTCCGACAGCGTCCGCGAGCGGGTCGAGTCCTACATGCGCGAGGTGCCCTGCCCGACCTGCAAGGGGACCCGCCTGCGGCCCGAGAGCCTGGCCGTGACCGTCGCCGGCCGCAACATCGCCCAGGTGGCGGCCATGTCGGTGGGGGACGCGAACGAGTTCTTCACCGGCCTGGAGCTGTCCGACCGCGACGCCTTCATCGCCGCCCGGGTCCTCAAGGAGATCAACGCCCGGCTCGGGTTCCTGCTCGACGTCGGCCTCGACTACCTGAGCATCGACCGGGCCTCGGCCACCCTGGCCGGCGGGGAGGCCCAGCGGATCCGGCTGGCCACCCAGATCGGCTCCGGCCTCACCGGGGTCCTGTACGTGCTCGACGAGCCCTCGATCGGGCTGCACCAGCGCGACAACCACCGCCTGATCGAGACCCTGGTCCGGCTGCGCGACCTCGGCAACACCCTGATCGTGGTCGAGCATGACGAGGCCACCATCCGCACGGCCGACTACCTGGTCGACATCGGCCCCGGGGCCGGCGAGCACGGCGGCGCCATCGTCGCCGAGGGGGCCCTGGCCGACCTGGAGCGGGTCGAGGCGTCGCTGACCGGCCAGTACATGGCCGGCAAGCGCTCGATCGCCGTCCCGGCGACCCGGCGCAAGCCGGGGGAGCGCTGGCTGGAGCTGGCCGGGGTCCGCGAGCACAACCTCAAGGACGTGACCGTCCGGTTCCCCCTCGGGGTGTTCACCGCCATCACCGGGGTGTCCGGGTCGGGCAAGTCCACCCTGGTCAACGACGTCCTGCTCCGGGCCCTGATGGCGGCCGTGTACCGGTCGCGGACCTCCCCGGGCCGGTTCCGGTCCCTGGAGGGGGCCGAGCACCTGGACAAGGTGATCGACGTCGACCAGTCGCCGATCGGCCGCACCCCCCGGTCCAACCCGGCCACCTACACCGGCGTGTTCGACCACATCCGGCGGCTGTTCGCGGCCACCAACGAGGCCAAGGTCCGCGGCTACCAGCCCGGCCGGTTCTCCTTCAACGTCCGCGGGGGCCGCTGCGAGGCCTGCGCCGGCGACGGGACGATCAAGATCGACATGCAGTTCCTTCCCGACATCTACGTGCCCTGTGAGGTCTGCAAGGGCAAGCGCTACAACCGTGAGACCCTCGAGGTCCACTACAAGGGCCACACCATCGCCGACGTGCTCGACATGTCGGTCGAGGAGGCCCTCGGCCTGTTCGAGAACATCCCGCCGATCGCCCGCCACCTGGTCACCCTGAACGACGTCGGCCTCGGCTACATCAAGCTCGGCCAGCCGGCCCCGACCCTGTCCGGGGGCGAGGCCCAGCGGGTCAAGCTGGCCAGCGAGCTGGCCAAGCGGGCCACCGGCCGGACCCTGTACGTGCTCGACGAGCCGACCACCGGCCTCCACTTCGAGGACGTCAACAAGCTCCTGGGCGTGCTCCACCGCCTGGTCGACGCCGGCAACTCGGTGATCGTCATCGAGCACAACCTGGACGTGGTCAAGACGGCCGACTGGGTGATCGACCTCGGCCCCGAGGGCGGCCACCGCGGCGGCGAGGTCGTCGCCCAAGGGCCGCCGGAGCGGGTCGCCCGGACCCCTGGCTCCTACACCGGCCAGTTCCTGGCCGAGCCCCTGGGTGTGGAGCCGGTCCCGTTCGCCGGCCCTCCGGCGACCGACGGGTCCAACGGATCGCGGGCCAAGGCCAGGCCGGCCCGTCGGGCGAGGGCCGCCCGGGCGGGGTCGGGGCCGTCGCAGTCGTAGCGCTCTCCCCGCCGTGATGCCGTATTCTGAAGCGGACGTATCGCACCGACGGAGCAATGCCGCCATGGACCAGGAACGGCGTCCCGAGAACCTGCTCGGGGTGCTCCTCGACGCCTACTGGACCTCGCTCGCCTCCGACCCGTTCTCGACCCTGCTCCTGACCGCCCTGCTGTCGCTGGCCGGCGTGCTGGTCGTGTTCCTCGGCCACATCGTCGCCGGCCTGATCGGCCAGCTGGTTCGACTGCTCTCCTGATCCGGTGGGGCCGAGCCTAGAATTGCGGCATGACCGTCGCGACCAGCCCAAGACCGAAGCCTGAGGCGATTCCCGACCATCCTGGCGTGTACCTGTTCCGGGACCGGAACGGGCGGGTCATCTACGTCGGCAAGGCGACCTCGCTGCGCAAGCGGACGGCCAGCTACTTCCAGCCGATGCGCAACCTGCACCCGCGGACCGCGGCCATGGTCGAGGCCTCATGGGTCCTGGAGTGGGTGCTCGTCCGGAGTGAGGTCGAGGCACTCCAGCTCGAGTACAACCTGATCAAGCAGCATCGGCCCCGGTACAACGTCCGCTACCGCGACGACAAGTCGTACCCGTGGCTGGCCGTGCCCCTGGCCGACGAGATCCCCCGGCCCCGGGTGGAACGCGGGCCCAAGCGCAAGGGGACCCGCTACTTCGGGCCGTACGCCCACGCCTACGCGATCCGCGAGACCCTGGACCTCCTCTTGCGCACCTTCCCCATGCGGACCTGCTCCAAGGGGGTGTTCGACCGGCACCGCCGCCTGGGCCGGCCCTGCATCCTCTACGACATCAACAAGTGCTCGGCCCCGTGCGTGGGCCACATCTCGCCCGAGGGCCACCGCCGGATCGTCGAGGACTTCGTGGCCTTCATGGACGGCCACACCCGCCCGACCCTCCAGCGCCTCGAGGTCGAGATGCGCCAGGCCGCCGAGCAGCTCAACTTCGAGCTCGCGGCCCGGCTCCGCGACCAGCTGGCCAGCGTCCGCAAGGCCATGGAGCGCCAGCAGATGGTCTCCTCGACCCCGGAGGACTTCGACATCGCCGCCTTCGCCGAGGACGACCTGGAGGCGGCCGTGCAGGTGTTCTTCGTCCGCCGGGGCCGGGTGGTGGGGCGGCGCGGGTTCGTGGTCGACAAGGTCGAGGCCCTCGACACCCCCGCGCTGGCCGCCACCTTCGTCCAGCAGCTCTACGGCGACCGGAACGACGACATCCCCCGCGAGGTCCTGCTGCCCGTGGTCCCCGACGACGCCGACGCCCTGCGGGCCTGGCTAGCCGAGCTGCGGGGCGGCCCGGTCGACTTCCGGGTGCCCCGCCGGGGCGAGAAGCGGGCCCTGCTGGAGACGGTGGCCCACAACGCCCGCGAGGCCTTCGCCACCCACAAGCTCAAGCGGGCCAGCGACTTCGACGCCCGGGCGCGCGGCCTCAAGGAGCTCCAGGAGGCCCTCGACCTGCCCGAGGCCCCGCTGCGGATCGAGTGCTACGACATCTCCAACCTCCAGGGCAACCAGGTGGTCGGCTCGATGGTGGTGTTCGAGGACGGCCTGCCCCGCAAGAGCGAGTACCGGCGCTTCGAGATCCGCTCGGTCGAGGGCCAGGACGACGTGGCCTCCCTGCGCGAGGTCCTGACCCGCCGCCTGGCCCGGCTGGCCAGCGAGCGGGACCAGCCGGAGCCGGAGGGGTCCGGGGAACCCCAGGGGGGTGCACCGGTGGATCGGGACTCGGGGCGGCGGCGGAAGTTCGCCTACCCGCCGAACCTGATCGTCATCGACGGCGGCCGGCCCCAGCTGTCGGCGGCCGTGGAGGCGGTGCGGGACTCGGCCAGCCCCGACCTGCCGGTGGTCTCCCTGGCCAAGCGCATGGAGGAGGTGTACGTGCCGGGCACGCCCGACCCGGTGGTCATCCCCCGGACCAGCGAGGCCCTGTACCTGCTCCAGCGGGTCCGCGACGAGGCCCACCGGTTCGCCATCACCTACCACCGCAAGCTGCGCGACCGGTCCATGACCCGCAGCGTGCTCGACGGCATCCCCGGGGTCGGGGAGACCCGCCGCCGCCAGCTGGTGCGCCATTTCGGCTCCGCCCGCAAGGTCGCCCAGGCCAGCCTGGAGGAGCTGGAGCAGGTTCCCGGGGTCGGCCCCCAGCTTGCTAAGGTGGTGCACGACCACTTGCATGGGGCCGCCGGGGGGGTGACCAGAGAATGACCCAGGAGCTTCGGACCGAGGACCGCTTGCGAGCGGCCACGGTCGAGTTCGTCGTCATCACCGGGCTGTCCGGCGCCGGCCGCTCGGAGGCGGCCAAGGTGCTGGAGGACCTCGGCTACTTCGTGATCGACAACCTGCCCCCGTCGCTGATCGGGCGGGTCGCCGAGCTGGCCGTGGTCGGCCGCGACCCGACCCGGGTCGCCCTGGTCATGGACGCCCGCGGCGGCGCCTTCACGGCCGACGTCTCCGAGCTGGAGACCGCCCTCGAGCAGCTCCGGGCCCAGGACATCAACCTCCGGATCGTGTTCCTTGAGGCCTCCGACGAGGTCCTGATCCGCCGCTTCGAAGCCACCCGGCGCCGCCACCCGGTGGCCGGCGAGCGGGTCGCCGAGTCAATCGCCCTGGAACGCGACCTGCTGCGCGAGCTCCGGGCCGACGCCGACCTGGTGATCGACACCACCGACCTCAACGTGCACGAGCTGCGGGCCAAGATCCTGGCCGCGTTCGCCGACGAGGCGGCCGGCCTGCTGGTCACGGTCACCTCCTTCGGCTTCAAGTACGGGCTGCCGCTCGACGCCGACATGGTGGTCGACGTCCGCTTCCTGCCCAACCCGCACTGGGTCCCGGAGCTGCGCCCCCTGCCCGGCACCAACCCGGCGGTCCGCGACTACGTGCTCGCCCAGGACGGCACCGGCCTGTTCATGGCCCGGCTGGAGGCGCTGCTGGAGACGGCCCTGCCCGGCTACGTCCAGGAGGGCAAGCACTACCTGACCGTGGCCATCGGCTGCACCGGCGGCAAGCACCGCAGCGTCGTCCTGGCCGAGGAGCTGGCCGGCTGGCTGACCGACAAGGGCTACCGGGCCCACGTCGCCCACCGGGACGTGGAGCGCGAGTGAGGGTGGTCGCGCTCGGGGGCGGCCGCGGGTTGGCCGTCACCCTGACCGCGCTGCGGCTGCTCGGGGTGGAGCCGACGGCGGTGGTGACCGTGGCCGACGACGGCGGCTCCTCGGGGCGGCTGCGCCGCGACCTCGGGCTGCTCCCGCCGGGCGACCTCCGCAAGGCCATGCTCGCCCTGGCCGACCCGGCGGCCGAGGTCCGCGAGCTGTTCGCCTACCGGTTCGAGCGCGGCGACCTGTCCGGCCACAACCTCGGCAACCTGGCCCTGGCCGCCCTGACCGACCTCAAGGGCGGGTTCATGCAGGCCCTCGAGGAGGCGTCGCGCTGGCTCGGCGTCCACGGGCGGGTGCTGCCGGCCACGCTGGTCCCGGTGCGGCTCTGCGGCCGGGTCGACGGCCGCGAGATCGAGGGCCAGGTGGCGATCATGACCGCCACCGGCCGGGTCGAGTCGGTCTGGCTGGAGCCGCGCAACCCGGCGGCGGTGCCGGCCGCCGTCCAGGCCGCCCGCGACGCCGACCTGGTCCTGCTCGGCCCCGGCTCGACCTTCACCTCGGTGGTCCCCAACGTGCTCGTGCCCGAGCTGGCCGCGGCCCTGGCCCCGGGCCCCGAGCGCCTGGTCTACATCTGCAACCTCGAGGCCCAGCCGGGGGAGACCAGCGGGTTCGCGCCCGAGGCCCACCTGGCCGCCATCCTCGCCCACTGCCCGGGCCTGCGGGTGGGCACCGTGCTCTGCCAGCGGCCCCGGGACGCGGCGGCCGCGGCCCGGGAGGTGGAGGCGTTCGCCGCCCTGGGCGCGGCCGTGGTCCACGCCGAGCTGGCCGCCGACGACCACGCCGGCACCCACGACGCCGCCCGCCTGGCCACCGCCCTCAAGGAGCTGGCGTAGGGCTCCCATGAGCAGGGGTGAGTTCACCGTCCGGGTGAAGGAGGAGCTGGCGGCCCTGCGGCCGGCCGCCCCGGCCGAGCGCCGGGCCCTGCTGGCGGCCCTGCTCCGCTTCGCGGCCACCCTCCACATCGGCGGCACCCTCGGCCCCCGCTACACCCTGATCCTGGCCACCGGGTCGGGCGGGGTCGCCCGGCTGGCCTTCTGGCTGCTCCACACCGGCTACGGGGTCCGGCCCGACTTCCGGGTCCGGGAGGCCGGCGCCCTGGCCCCCCGGGCCCGCTACGAGCTGGTCCTGGCCGACCGGGTGGAGCGGATCCTCACCGACGCCGGCGTCCTCGACCGGGCCGGCCGGCTCAGCTACGGCGTCCCCGGTGCCCTGGTCCGGGGCCGGGAGGCGTCGGCCTGCTTCGCCAGGGGGGCGTTCCTGGGCCGCGGCTCGGTGTCGGCCCCGACCCGGGAGCCCCACCTGGAGATCGGCGCCCCCGAGGAGCGCACCGCCGCCGACCTGGCCGCCGTCCTGACCCGCCTCGGCCTGCCGGCCCGGCTCGGCCGGCGCGGCCCCGACGAGCACCGGGTGGTGGTCAAGGGCGGCGAGGCCATCGGCCGGGCCCTGCTGGTCATGGGCGCCCAGACCGCCTACCTGGCCCTGGAGGACGGCCGCATCCGGCGCGAGGTCCGGCGCGAGGCGGTCCGGCTGGCCAACGCCGACCACGCCAACCTCCGCCGCAGCGTGGCCGCGGCCATGTCCCAGGTGGCGGCGGTCGAGCAGGCGGTGGCCCGCCTCGGCTGGGACCGGCTGCCGCCCGACCTGGCCGAGGTGGCCGCCCTCCGCCTGGCCCACCCGGACGCGACCCTGGCCGAGTTAGGGGCTATGCTCGACCCGCCCCGCTCCAAGGGAGGGGTGCTGGCGCGCCTCCGCCGGATCGAGGCGTTGACGGCACCCGATCGGGGTAGTGAAGAATGAGCCGGATCGTTCAACCTCGCAGGGAGGCAGCCATGCCCGTCCGCGTCGGCATCAACGGCTTCGGCCGTATCGGCCGCAACTTCTTCAGGGCCGCCAGGGGCAAGGACGTCGAGGTCGTCGCCGTCAACGACCTGACCGACAACAAGACCCTCGCCCACCTGCTCAGGTACGACTCCACCTTCGGCCGGCTGGACGACGAGGTCTCCTACGACGAGGAGTCGATCACCATCGGCGGCCAGCGGGTCCTGGCCAGCGCCCAGAAGGACCCGGCCCAGCTTCCCTGGGGCGACCTCGGCGTGGACGTGGTGATCGAGTCGACCGGCCGCTTCACCAAGCGCGACGACGCCGCCCTCCATCTCAAGAGCGGCGCCCGGAAGGTGATCATCTCGGCCCCGGCCAAGGACGAGGACATCACCATCGTCATGGGCATCAACCACGAGAAGTACGACCCGGCCAGCCACGACATCATCTCCAACGCCTCCTGCACGACCAACTCGGTGGTCCCCCTGGCCAAGGTCCTGATGGACACCTTCGGGATCGAGAAGGGGTTCATGACCACCATCCACGCCTACACCAACGACCAGGTCATCCTCGACTTCCCGCACAAGGACCTGCGCCGGGCCCGCTCGGCCGCGGTCAACACCATCCCGACCTCGACCGGCGCGGCCAAGGCCGCCTCCCTGGTCATCCCCGAGCTCAAGGGCAAGCTGGACGGCATCGCCCTGCGGGTGCCGGTGGAGGACGGCTCGCTGACCGACCTGGCCGTGGTGCTGAGCCGCGACACCACCGTCGAGGAGATCAACGACGCCTACCGCCAGGCCTCCGAGGGCCCGCTGCGCGGGATCATCCGCTACTCGACCGACCCGATCGTCTCCCGGGACATCGTCGGCGACGACGCCTCCTGCATCTTCGACTCGCCCCTCACCCAGGCCAACGGCAACCTGGCCAAGGTGTTCGGCTGGTACGACAACGAGTGGGGCTACTCGAGCCGGCTTGTCGACCTGACCGTGCTGGTCGGCCAGCAGCTCTAGTCCCATGGAGCTGCGCACGGTCGACCAGGCCGACGTCGCCGGCAGGCGGGTGCTGGTCCGCAACGACTTCAACGTGCCCCTGGAGGACGGCAAGGTCACCGACGATCTAAGAATCCGGGCGGCCGTCCCGACCCTGCGCCACCTGCTCGACAACGGCGCCAAGGTGGTCTGCTGCTCCCACCTGGGCCGGCCCAAGGGCAAACGCGACCCGAAGTACTCCCTCGAGCCGGTCCGGCCGGTCCTGGCCGAGCGCCTCGGGACCGAGGTGACCTTCGTCGACGACGTCGCCGGCGACCAGGCCCGCCAGGCCGCCGAGGCCCTCGGCGACGGCCAGGTGCTGCTGCTCCAGAACCTCCGCTACGAGCCTGGGGAGGAGAAGAACGACCCCGAGCTGGCCGACCGGCTGGCCGCCCTGGCCGAGGTCTACGTGGACGACGCCTTCGGGGCCGCCCACCGGGCCCACGCCTCGGTCGTCGGGGTGGCCGAGCGGCTGCCCGCCTACGCCGGCTACCTGCTGGCCGGCGAGGTCAAGGAGCTGTCGCGGCTGCTGGAGGACCCCGAGCGCCCGTTCGTGGCCGTGCTCGGGGGCAGCAAGGTCTCCGACAAGCTGGCCGTGCTCGACAACCTCCTCGGCCGGGTCGACAGCCTGGTCGTGGGCGGCGGGATGTGCTTCACCTTCCTGGCCGCCCAGGGCCACGAGATCGGCGACTCGCTGTTCGAGCCCGACCAGGTCGAGGCCGTCCGGCAGCTGCTGGAGACGGCC
>DATABK010000012.1:0-2600 GCA_036259695.1 Actinomycetes bacterium
CATGGAACCATGCCTCCCGCCCGCCGCTCAAGGAACTCGGTAGAACCGCAGCTGGTCGCTGCGGTGGTACAGCCGCATCCCGGCCCGCTCCATGACCCGCTGCGAGGGCAGGTTGGCGTGGGTGGTGTCGGCCTCGACCGCCGCCACCTCCGGCTGCTCCAGCGCCCAGGCCACCACCGCCCGCAGCGCCTCGGTCGCGTACCCCTGCCCCCGGGCCCCCGGGGCGAGCCCGTACCCGACTGTCACCGACCCGCCCTGGTTCGGCGGCCCGTGGAAGCCGATGTCCCCCACCACCATGCCGTCGCCCGACCGCACCAGCTGGTAGACCCCGTAGGCGCCCGGGTCGGCGCCGTTGTCGACCGCCCGCACGAACGCCTCGACCGCGATCAGCGTCCCCTGCATCGGGTACCCGGCCATCCACGGCCGCTCCGGGTCCGCCTTCCCCTGCAGCAGGGCCCGGGCCTCCTCGGTTCCCAGCTGCCGGAGCCACAGCCGCTCACTGCGGATCAGGTTCCCCATCGGCCCACCCGCGCCGACAGCCTGGCCGCTGGCCACACCCCCACCGGCCCCGGTATCCTTCCCTCGCTCATCATGGTGATCGTAGCTCAGTTGGTTAGAGCGTCGGGTTGTGGTCCCGAAGGTCGGGGGTTCGAGTCCCCTCGGTCACCCCACCGTCTCCCCGCAGCTCAGGCCCCATCCGCCGCCTAAGGCGCGGGCAGCTCTACCGTATCCAGCGGACAGTCACGTCAGCTTCCGCCCCGACCTGCCCGGTCAGGGTTTGCGAACCTCGCACTGGTCCACGACCTGCCGGTAGTCGGCCAGGGCCTGGGTGAACCTGGCTGACTCGCTCGTCCCGGCCCGCAGCGCCGGGACGCTCTTGTCGACCAACTCGCGCCCGGAGAGCTCGCGACTGGACGGGTCGGTCATGATCCTGCCGTACTCGCCCACTGTTCTCTGCAGCCCCACCGCGATGGCCAGCATCGTGTTGGCCCGGTCCACCGCCGTCTTGCAGGCCAGTGAGGCCACCGGGGCTGCGGTCGGTTGGGAGCCCTGTGCCGCGGTGCTGGTGCTTGGAGGTTGCCTCGCCGGCGAGGCGGCGGTGGCGCCCGCCCCAGCGCCAGCCGGCCGGTCATCGGACCAGGCGACCGCGCCGACGAAGACGCCCCCCACCAGCGCCACAACGACCAGCAGGCCGGTCACCAGCAGCCAGCGTCTGGAGGGCCGCCGCTCGGGCGCCGGCAGTGGTTGGGCCGCAGCCTTGGCGCGGTCTCGCTGTCGATGGAGGTCAGAAACGTACCGCTGCAGCACCTCAAGCTGGCGGTTGAGATCCTCTTGCTTTGGAGAGATGCGGAGGTCGTCTGGCTCTAGGGGCATGCTCTTGCCCTCCCCTGGGGTCTTCCTGGCGCGGTGTCAGAGCGCAGCCACCGGGCACCCGGCCCGCCTTGATGCGAGGGAAACCGTCGCCCAGGCTATCGGGCATCCTGGCCGCATGCGACCCGACCAGCGAAGTCACCCCCCGGATCCCGCGAACCGCGAGATCGCTCACTGCCGTCGCGTGGGACGGTCTGGCGGCCTCGACCAGCGCGGTTCGCTTCCTCCGCAGGTCAGAAGCCGTCCTCGACGGGTGGCCGAAGCGTTGTCTTGACCTTGGAGTGTGCTCCAGGGTTTACCCTGCGGTCATGGCACTCACCGTCTCCGCCCTCGCCGGCCAGGTCGGGCTCAGCGCCGACACCGTCCGCTACTACGAGCGCGTCGGGCTCCTGCCCGAGCCGACCCGCTCGGCCGCCGGGTATCGGCTCTATGAGCAGGACGCCGTCGCCCGCCTGCGCCTGATCAAGGGCGCCCAGCGGGCCGGGCTGCGCCTGCGCGAGATCGGCGAGCTGCTCCAGGTCGCCGACCAGGGCCAGTGCCCCTGCGGCCACACCGAGGCCCTGCTCCGCGACCGCCTGGCCGAGGTCAGGACCGAGCTGGAGCGCCTCCGGGCCCTGGAGGCCGACCTGACCCGGCTCCTGGAGCAGGATCCCAACGCCTTCTGCGAGGCCACCACCGCCGCCTTGACCTGGTGGTGTGCCGACGACTGCGACCCTTCGGAGAGGAGGTGACCGCCATGCGACAGGACGCCTGCCCGCCCGACTGCCCCTGCCACGACTGCCCACCCGGCTGCTGCCAGCACGCCTGACCGCACCCGCGAGACCGGCAAGGCGCCACCGGTCTCGCCCCTGACAGGAGGAACGATGTCGGCCCAGGACAACAAGGAGCTGGTCCTCCGACTCATCGACGAGGTCTGGATCCAGCACGACGCCACCGCGATCGGCCGCTGGTTCGGCCCCGGCCTCCGCGAGGAGGTCGCCGAACACTACCGGCAGCTGCTGGCGGGCTTCCCCGACCTCAAGGTCCGAGTCGAGGGCGACCTGATCGCCGAGGGCGACCTGGTCGCCGCCCGCCTGACCCTCCACGGCACCCACACCGGCCCGTTCGCCGGCCAGCCCGCCTCCGGCCGGGCCATCTCCTGGTCGTCGATCCGGATCTACCGGCTGACCGACGGCAAGGTCGTCGAGACCTGGGCCATGCAGGACCGCCTCAGTCTCCTCGAGCAGGTC
>DATABK010000013.1:0-1721 GCA_036259695.1 Actinomycetes bacterium
GCTGGCCTTCTCGAAGGTCATGCCGGCGGCGGTGAACCCGGTCGAGGGCACGGTGTCGCCGTAGCCCATGTAGAACAGGTCGTAGACGTCGCGGTTGAAGAACGGGATGCCCTGGCGGTTGAACTCGGCGGCCAGGGCCGCCCCGTACAGGTTGTTGATCCAGTCGATCGACTCGTCGGTGATCTCGTGGTAGATCGGGTCGGCGTTGGGCGGGAAGAAGTAGGTCTCGCGGCCCATCTCGTGGGCGTCGATGAACAGCACCGGCGGGTAGCGCCGCAGCAGCTGGAGCTTGCCGTCGGTCTCGGGCTGGGTGCGGGCGAACCAGTCCCGGTTGAGGTCGAAGCCGTAGACGTTGCGGCGGGTGTCGGCCTCACGCCCGTCCGGGTTCTGGATCGGCAGCAGGACCACGATGGCGTTGTCGAGGATCTGGCCGGCGGCGCAGTCGGTCCGGTCGGCCAGCTCGTACAGGACCCGCAGGGCGGCGTCGGTGCCGCTCTCCTCGCCGCCGTGGACGTTGCCGGCCACCCACAGGATGGCCGGGGTGGTCTTGGCCAGGTGCGCGGCCAGCTTGGCCGGCGTCCGGGGGTCGCGCAGCAGGGCGGTCTGGAGCCGGATGCGGGCCAGGCCGGCCGGGGTGACGTTGCCGGGCCTGCCGACGATGGCGTAGCGCAGCGGCCGGCCCTGCCAGGAGACGGCGGCCGTGCCGGCGGTCACCCGTGGGCTGGCCGCGGCCACCGCCTGGAGGTAGGCGTCGGACTCGGCCACGGTGACGTCCCGCTCGCCCAGCGGGATGCCGATGACCTCCTCGGCCGTCGGGGCCTGACCGGACAGCTCGGGTGGGGTCCGGACCGGGTCGCAGGCGGGCGCGGCCGGTGGGGCGGCCGCCGCGGCCGCCGGCAGGAGGGCGGCGCCGAGGGTGACACTCAGCAGCAGGGCGGCAAGCCGGGCACGATGCATCGCGGACCTCCCGAAGGTGCACAGAGCAGACATCCTCGCATGAAGCGGACACGCTGAGGAGCCTTGACATCCGAGCGTCGGTCAGTCCGGGAAGCCGGGGGCCGGGTCGGCGGCCAGGACGGTGATGGCCGCCCGGCGGACGGTGAAGGTGGCCGGCAGGGTCCCGGCGGGCTCGCCGTCGGCGTAGACGGCCAGGGGCCGGTCGGCGTCCAGCTCGACGTGGGCGGCCCGGTGGACGGCCACCGCCGGGTGCTGGACGTGGCCGCCGGAGAAGACCCTGGGGAAGGTTCGCAGGAATTCCAGCTTGCCGATCTCGTGGATGACGACCACCTCGAGCAGGCCGTCGGCCAGGCTGGCCCGGGGGGCGACGAGCATGCCGCCGCCGTAGCTGGGGCCGTTGGCCACCGCCACCAGCCAGCCCCGCGGCTCGGTGGCCTGGCCGTCCAGGGACAGCCGGAACTGGGCGGTGCGGCCGACGACCAGCTCGGCCAGGACGGCCCCGACATAGCGGGGGCGGTTTCCGGCCCAGCCGAGGCGCTGGTTGGCGATCCGGTTGACCTCGGAGTCGAAGCCGGCCCCGGCAACGTTCAGGTAGGGCCGCCCGGCCACACTGGCCAGGTCGGCCGGCCGCCGCCGCAGCCGGGGCAGCAGCCCGGCCGCGGCCACCGGGTCGGCCGGCAGCCCGAGGCTGCGGGCGGCGTCGTTCCCACCCCCGGCCGGCACCACCCCAAGGGCGGCCCGGGCAGGGGGCCATCCCGGCGGTC
>DATABK010000014.1:0-10463 GCA_036259695.1 Actinomycetes bacterium
CGTTTCGCGATACCGCACCCAGGCAGGACCCAGCCGAATCTCGACTCGACCCAATCTGGGGAGCCGACCCACCGGACGCCGTCCGGTGGCACATGGACATGACCCCCGACCAGGAGCCCGCCACCTCCAGGTCACCAACCAGACAGGCGGAGCCGCCTCGGGACCCGGCCGCCGAGCAGAGCCCTCCCCCGACTCCATCCGGTTCCTCCGCGACGCCGTTGGGGACCAATGGTTCTGCGTCGACCGGCCCCACGGCCGAAGCTCCGTCCACGGCTGAGCAGCAAGAGGACGCCGTCGACCAGGCCGTGGGCACGAGCCTGCAGGCCGGTGCTTCGGCTGGTGCTGTAGCCGCTCCTACCGACCGTGGTGAGACTGTCCCCGACGCTGCCGCATCGGTTGGTCTCCAGCCGCAGCAGGAGTCCATCGAAGCCGCCGGCGGCCAGCAGGTTGAACATGCGCGGGCTGAGCAGCGTGGGGATCGCTCTGGAGATGACTGGGGAGCCGGGGCAGCCGGTTCGGCCATCTCGCCTCCCGATCAGCGAGATGTGGCCACACAGATCGCCGGCCGATCTGCGGTTCCTGGCGATGGTGGAGAGCACGCTCCTCCGGGCCAGCTCAGGGGCGGAGAGTCGGTGCCGTCTGGTCGTTATGGTCAGCGCACGGCACGACCAACAGCTGCCAACGGCACGACCATCGAGCCTCCTGGCGGTGATCCCGCAGCTGCCGCCGCATCGACCAGTGGAGTCGGGGAGGCAGCTCCGCAGGCAGCTGAGTCTTCGGCTACCGCCTCGGTCGCAGGAGTCCCATACGGCGCCCAAACAGATGTCGGTTGGTTCTCAACCGAGATCAGCACCACCCAGTACACCGGGTCGCTCTCCGAGCAACTCAGCGCCGAACGCCCGAGCGACGAGCCGGACATGCTGTCCGGGCGTGAGGGGTCAGCCGCCGGCAGCGCACCGCATGGGGGAATAGGACTCAGACCGGCTTCAGATGAGCATCGAAGCCCGGAGCTGATTGAGAGTGGGATGGTCCACGTCGACCCCGACCCCGAGGTCGGCCCACCACTTCGCGCCGCCGGATGGACCGAACCGCCAGGCGCGCACGTGGAATCGGAACCGTCCGACCGCTTCCGAGCGACGGACCGACCTACGGCGGCTCCCCCAGAGCCCTCTCCGGTGGGGGAGTCAACCAGCTCCACTGGTCTCGGCTCGGGCGGAACCGCGGGCTCAGGCCCAACCGGCGCCACGGATGCCCCGCTCACACCGGGCACGCCAGGATCCATCCCTGATCAAGGCCGGGACAGCCCCGGGCCGGTCGACGACCAGCGAGGGATCGCCGCGGCCTCCGGTCCGAATACGAGCCGTACGACCGAGGCGGGGACAGACGGAACCGCCACAGGGATGACGGCCCCTGTACGGACTGAGGTTCCAATAGGTGACGAGACGTCTGCGGATGGAGGAACCCCAGCAGGTACTGCGACGCCCCCAGGTGCTGGGACGCCTCTAGGCACCGGGTCGCCCCCAAGGACTGGGTCGCCCCCAAGGACTGGGTCGCCCCCAGAGACTGCGACGCCCCAAGGGACCCAGGCGTCTACCGAGACTCAGGCGTCCGCGGGGACAGAAGCGCTCGCGGGGGCTGACAAGCCAGCGGGAACGCAGACCGAGGTGCCTACGGGGACTGAGTTGCCTCCGCGCACTCAGGTGTTCAGGAGGACTGAAGCGCCTGCGAGGACCGGGACGCCCGGGGACATTACAGGCTCGGTGCAAGCTGAGGGGCCTGGAGAGAATGAGGCCCCAGCCGGGACCGAGGCTCCAAGCGCCCTGCGGGGGAACGACGGTGGCCTCGATGGAACCGATCCTGGCCTGCCGGCGGATGACACCTTGGCGGCAGCTTCCGCGGATTCCTTCCTGTCTTCTGCCGTCCCGAGCAATGAGCAGACAGCGGCAGCTGACGACAGCTCTGATCAGGCGCCTGGTTCGCAGGAGCTCTCTCCCGGCGGTCCAGAGCCCGCCTCGGAAAGCACAACGCCGGAACCTGTGTCCGGGTCCGATGCGACCGGCAACCCGCGCGAACCAAGCGGCGACCAAGTTCCCTGGAACGAGCCAGCACTTCCGATGGCTTGGCCACCGGGGATGCAGCCAACGGATAACGCGCAGGGGCCTGGGCCGTCCGACGGCGACTCGCCGGACAGTGAGCTCCCGCCCCAGCCGGATCCAACCTCGCCACGCCTCTTGGCTCGATCCTCTCAGAACCAGGAGGCTGGCGAGGCGTGGGAGTCGGCCAGTCCCCCAACGCCACGGGAGCCCATCGGCGAGTTCGCTGGGGTGGGGGAGCCATCAGAGCCATCGCCGGAGCCGAGGCCGCCTGTTCCATCGCCGGCCGTCGCCGGAACTGCCGGGGATGAGCCGGCACGTGGCCACGCAACATTGCCCACTGAGGAGGAAGACGCTGCCGCGAGCGTTGTGATTTCTGGACGGCCCGACATCGACTCCTCCGGACCCGGTGATGTCACCAACCCTCCAGGAACCTCTGAGGAGATGGAGACCACGGCGATCCCTCCGGTGCCGATCGTGGATCTCACCGCCGATCAGCCGGAGGGTGCACACGGATCCCTGGAGTCCCCACAGGCTTCCGGACAGTCGGCAAGCCCTCCCAACCTCAACGTCAGCAGAGCTGAGGCAACTAGTCTGGCTCACGAGGGCGCGACGATCCAAGCGAATGTTTCGACTGCTAGACGAGCGGAGGCCGGGGAAGTCGACGTGCGGGACACATCGGCGGCTTCGCCAAGCGTCGATGTTTCACGTGAAACATCTGCAGGCGGTGGTGAAGGGATGGAAGAAGAACGCGAGGACCAGGCTGTGGAGGACGAAGCTGCCATTGCCGTTCGTGAGGCAGTAACACGGGCAGCAGCGGAAGCCGGTGTCGATGTTTCACGTGAAACAAATGAGTTGGCGGGCGAAGCTCCCATCGATGAGTTGGGCCTGGAGCCAAGTATCGACACAGAGGCCGCAGCCAGGAACGCCCGGGTCACCTTCCGCATCCATCGGGGTTCGGTGAACGGGATTCGCCGTGTGCTGGCCGTCGCCAACCAGAAGGGCGGAGTCGGTAAGTCCACGACGGCGGTGAACATCGGTGCCTACCTCGCGCTGGCCGGAGCGCGTGTCCTGGTAGTCGACCTCGATCCGCAAGGCAACGCATCGACGGGCCTCGGTCTGGACCATCGCGATATCGAACCGTCGATCTACGACGTGCTCACCGGAGAAGCGGCTCCTGCGGCGGCGATTCGCGCTACCGCGGTTGCGAACCTCCATGTCCTGCCGAGCACGATCGATCTGGCCGGTGCCGAGGTCGAGTTGGTGAGTGCGATGTCCAGGGAGACTCGCCTCCGCCGGGCCCTTCAATCTATCGATCATCAGTACGACACGATCCTCATCGACTGCCCGCCGTCTCTCGGATTGCTCACGGTGAATGCCCTGGCGGCGGCGGATGAACTACTGATCCCGATCCAGTGCGAGTACTACGCCCTTGAAGGACTCGGTCAGCTCCTCCGCAACGTGGAGCTTGTCCGGGCCAATCTCAATCCAGAGCTTCGTATCGGCGGGATCGTGCTGACCATGTATGACGGCCGGACGCGCTTGGCGTTGCAGGTTGTCGATGAGGTCCGCAGGCACTTCACTGACGTTGTCTACCAGACGGTCGTGCCTCGAAGCGTCCGGCTGTCGGAGGCACCGGGCTATGGTGTTCCGATCGCTCTCTACGATCCTCTTTCACGCGGTGGCATCGCCTACCGCGACCTGACGTTTGAACTCGCGGAGCGAAGTGGCTTGCTCGCGCCGACCGGAGAAGGAGCCAGCTGATGCGACGCCGTGGTGGCCTGGGCCGTGGACTCGAAGCTCTGATCCCGAGCGGCCAGCAAGAAGATCGCCAGCCGCCGGCTCAGCCGGCCGATCTAGAGCCCGTGGTGGCGGAGGATGCTCCGGACTCCTCTGGGCCGACGTTCGAGCAGCTTCCGATCGACCGCATCGACCCCAACCCGCGTCAGCCTCGTGAGGCCTTCGACGAGGAGCCACTCCAGGAACTCACCGCGAGCATCGAGGCGGTCGGTGTGCTGCAGCCGATCGTGGTACGTCCCAGCGGGGAGCGCTACCAGATCGTGATGGGGGAGCGCCGGGTCCGCGCTGCCAGGACCGCAGGGCTGGATCGCATCCCGGCCATTGTCCGAACGACCGAGGATGACCAACTGCTTCGCGATGCACTTCTCGAGAACGTCCACCGGGAGGACCTCAACCCGCTTGAGGAGGCAGCCGCCTATGAGCAGCTCCTGCTCGACTTCGGGATCACCCAAGAGGAACTGGCGGCGCGCCTCGGTCGGAGTCGGCCTGTGATTGCCAACGCCATGCGTCTCCTTCGGCTACCAGGGAGTGTCCAGCGCCGGATCGCCGCCAAGACGCTGTCGGCGGGTCACGCTCGCGCTGTGGCGTCGTTGGACGATCCCGTTCAGCAGGAGCGACTCGCCGACCGGATCGTGGCTGAGGGTCTCACCGTCCGGATGGCCGAGGAGCTCGCTCAGCGAATCAAGAATGGGGAGCCCCTCCTCGGGCCCGACGAGCGAGCGCGGGTCCGTGTCCGGCCGGCCATGCAGGCTCCGGGCATGGTCGACTTGGCCGAACGACTCTCAGATCGTCTGGAGACCCGGGTCCGAGTCCAGCTCGGCAAGAAGAAGGGCAAGGTGCTGATCGAGTTCGCAACGCTGGATGATCTGCAGCGCATCTGCGATGCGATCGGCATCGAGCAGCGAACGGTCCAGCTGCCCCAGAGTTCGGACCTGCCTCCTGAAGCTGACCCGAAGGTCGTCCACGACGAGCGGACGACAACGTCAGCTTCCGCCTGACACCGTGGAGCCTCCTTCATGAGGCGATCGTCGGAGCCACCGAGCATTGACTTCCGAATGCTTAGGCTGAACGGCCAGCAGAGGGGCGCCGGGACGGGGCTGGTGAGAGATGCGTCGTGGGTGAGGGGAACCACGGCGGGCGAAGAGTGGTAGGGGCGCCTGCATGATGCGCCGGGACCCAAGCGAAGAGCTACGGGCGCCTGCATGATGCGCCGGGAACCCGGGCGAGCGAACCGCGGTACGGGCGTCTGGCGTGATGCGCTCGGAATCGGTGCGGCGGAGCGCGGTGTCGGCGCCTGGAATGAGCTGGTGCTGGGACCCGGTAGGCAAGGCGGCCGATCTGCGCCCGAACGATGCACCGAACTCGGGGTCACGCCGACCTCGTACGGCACCTGGGACGGGGCGGCCGGCCGGTGTGAGGTGCCCAGGGGAGGCTAGCGAGGGCGGCGGGCGGTGGCTCGGTCGGTGAGGTGGGCGGCGAGGTCGGTGAAGGTGAGACCGGCGGCGTCGGCGGCCATGGGGACCAGGCTGGTGGAGGTGAGGCCGGGGCCGGTGTTGACCTCGAGGATTTGGCAGGTGCCGGTGGGGTCGAGGATGGCGTCGACTCGGGAGATGTCGCGGCAGCCGAGGGCGAGGTGGGCGGCGTGGGCCGCCTTGAGGCACTGGTCGGCGGTGGCTTGGTCGAGGTTGGCGGGGACTCGGAAGTCGGCCGCGCCGTGGGTGTAGCGGGCGGAGAAGTCGTACCAGCCCTCCTTGGGCCGGATCTCGACGGCGGGGAGGGTGGGGAGGCCGTCGACGACGGCGAGGGCCAGCTCGGTTCCCTGCACGTGCTGCTCGAGCAGGACGGTGTCGTCGTAGCCGAAGGCGGCCATGAGAGCGGCCGGGAGTTGGTCGGGCCGCTCGACCAGGCGGATGCCGAGGGCTGAGCCGCCGCGGTTGGGCTTCACGACGATGGGCAGGCCGAGCTCGTCCATGGCCCGGTCGAGCAAGGCACCGACCCCGAGCTCTCGGAGGGCACCCTCGGTCAAGGGAATGGCCGACGGGACGGAGAGGCTGGCGCGGCGGAGGACGGACTTGGCCGCCAGCTTGTCGAAGGCGAGGCGGCTGGCCTCGAAGCTTGAGCCGGTGTAGGGAATACCAAGAAGTTCGAGAATCGACGCGACCGTCCCGTCTTCCCCGAACCGGCCATGGAGTGCGAGGAAGGCGACATCGAATTCGCCGGTCCCGAGGGTCTCGACCAGCCGGTGGTCGGCGTCCAGCTCGCTGACCCGGTAGCCGCGCTCGCGCAGGGCGTCGGCGACTCGCTGACCCGAGCGGAGGGAGACCTCCCGCTCGAACGACAGCCCGCCGGCGATGACCGCGACCGAGCAGTCAAAGGTCATGATGCTCCACCCCAACAATTGGAACGGTCACTGCACGCCGCCCCAGCCGGCGGGGCGGCCGTGGTCGGGGTCGGGGGCTTCGGCGGGGAGGCCGCCGAGGGCGCGGGCGAGGGCGAGTTCCTCGTCGACGACGCTGGCGAGGCGGCGGACGCCCTCGCGGATGCGGTCGGGGGGTGGGAAGCAGTAGGACAGGCGCAGGCAGGAGGCGCCCTGGCCGTCGGCGTAGAAGGCGCCGCCGGGGACGTAGGCGACGCGGGCGGTGATGGCCTTGGCCAGCATGGCCCGGGCGTCCAGGTGGTCGGGCAGGCGGACCCACACGTAGAAGCCGCCGGTCGGCTTGGTCCAGGTCACGCCGGCCGGGACGTCCTCGGCGAGGGCGTCGAGCATCACGTCCCGCCGCCCGCGGTAGAGCTCCCGGAGGTCCTTGAGCGTCTCCCTCCAGGGATAGTCGGCGAACCAGCGGTAGGCGACCGCCTGGGTGAAGCTCGAGGAGCAGAGGTCGGCCGCCTCCTTGACCAGGACCATCCGCTCCCGGAGGGCCGGTGGCACCAGTGCCCAGCCGATGCGCAGGCCGGGGCAGAAGACCTTGGAGAGGCTGCCGAGGTAGACGACGTTGTCGGGGTCCAGGGCGCGCAGGGCGTCGGGCGGGTCGCTCTCGAACCCCAGCATCCCGTACGGGTTGTCCTCGAGCACCAGGACGTGATGCTTTCGGGCGAGTTCGAGGACCCGCTCCCGGCGGTCGGCGGCCAGCGTCACCCCGGCCGGGTTGTGGAAGTTGGGGACCGTGTAGAGGAACTTGACCCGGCGACCGTCACGCTCGAGACGTTCGAGGGTTGCTGCGAGCGCGTCGGGATCGAGACCATCATCGTCGAGTGGCACATGGCAGACCTCGACCTGGTACTGCGAGAAGGCGGAGAGGGCGCCGACGTAGGACGGGCCCTCGGCCACGATCACGTCGCCCGGGTCGCAGAACATGCGGGAGATGAGGTCCAGCGCCTGCTGGGAGCCCTCGGTGACGACGACGTCGCCGCCGGACCCGCGGATGCCCTCGTGCCGCATCAGCTCGGTGAGGACCTCGCGCAGCCGCGGGTCGCCCTGACCGCCCGCGTACTGGAGGGCGGCCGGACCCTCGTTCGCCACCACCTCCTCGAGCACGTTCCCGACGACGTCGAAGGGTAGGGCGGCGGTGAAGGGCATGCCGCCGGCGAGGCTGACGATCTCGGGTCGGGAGGCGACGGCGAAGAGGGCTCGGATCTCGGAGGCGGTCATCGAGCGGGTGCCGCGGGCATAGCGGTCCCGAAAGGGGTCATCGGCGCGCATGACCTTGAAGGATACCGCCACCTCGCAACCTCACTCGGCGCCGCCCGTCCCGCATTGGGGGCGCCCCCTGGCAACCCCCTTGAGCGGCCTGCTAGCATCGAGCCGCTGTCCGGCCTGCGAATACGTTCCTGTGCTACGAGCCTCGCTGCCACTGCTCCGCCGCGTTGGGGGGAGTTTCTTCGTGGGCCTCTTCCTGGGTCTGATCTGGGCCTTGCTGGTCATCCACCGCCGGCCGCCGCGCTTCTCAGGAGCCTCCTGACTTGGGCCGCAAGCTCGTTCCGCTCGGGCCCGAGACCCTCGACCTGCTTCCGCAGCCGTGCCGTCGCTGCGTCTTCTGGGAGCTGGGCGCCAAGGCGCGGCCGCGCGGGTCAGAGGAGGCGGCGCTCCAGAAGGAGGCCTGGCTGTCCTCGGTCGTCCTCGAGTGGGGCCCGGCCGGGCACGTCCTCTCGGTGGACGGGGACGTGGCCGGCTACTCGCTGTTCGCCCCGACCCACGTGCTGGAGCAGGTCGGCTTCCAGGCGGCCCGGCCGGTGAGCCGGGACGCCGTCCTGCTCGCCACCCTGGCCGTCCTTCCCGAGTTCGAGGGGCAGGGGATCGGGCGGGTCCTGCTCCAGACGATGGCCCGTGACCTGACCAAGCGGAAGGTGCGGGCGGTGGAGGCTTTCGCCGACCGGGCCCCGACCCGGCGCGACTGCCGCGTCCCCGCCGGGTTCCTGGAGGCGAGCGGGTTCCAGGTGGTCCGCGACCACCCCCGCTACCCGCTCATGCGCATGGACCTGCGCACCGCTCTCACCTGGAAGGATGCCCGCGAGGCGGCCCTGGAGGTGCTCCGGGTCCCGGGCTCGGCGCCGCAACCGGCCCTGCGGCCGGTTCCCAGCTCCCGACCCCCCTCCTGAGTCGGACGGCCGGGCCGCCGGGCGAAGGAGGAGCGGAGTCCTCGCCGCTCAGTGCCAGACATGCAACGAGCCCGACCCACCTGGGTCGGGCTCGCGTTGGCTGGCGGTTGGTCAGCCGATGAACTCGGAGAGCTCGTTGACGATGTTGCGCTTGGGCATGGCGCCGATCAGCCGCTTCTTCTCCACGCCACCGATGAACAGCGCCAGGGTCGGGATGCTCATGACCCCGTAGCGCATGGCCACGTCGGGGTTCTCGTCGACGTTGAGCTTGGCGATCGTCAGCTTGCCCTTGTGCTCGTCGGCGATCTCCTCGAGCACGGGACTGATCATCTTGCAGGGGCCGCACCACTCAGCCCAGAAGTCGACCAGGACGGGCGTGCTCGACTTGAGCACCTCGCTGTCGAACGTGGCGTCGGTCACGGCTGCGGCTTTGGTCATATCGTCGGTGCGGTCGGGGTCAGGGCCCCTAGGCACCTCCACCTCCTCGAACGGATGAGATCCCCCGGCCAGGGTCCAACGACCACTGGCTCGTACGTATTCCTGCCCACTGAGCGCGGTGGTCAACCTGAGTTCAGTCCCAGTTGTCGGTGGTGGCCCCGGAGTCGTGGCCGTGGGCCTCCAGCCAGCGCTCGGCGTCGATCGCGGCCGCACAGCCGGTGCCGGCGGCCGTCACCGCCTGCCGGTAGGTGTGGTCGACGACGTCGCCGGCCGCGAACACGCCGTCGACGCTGGTCGCGGTCGAGGGCGGGTTCGGGGTCACGATGTAGCCGGCCTCGTCCAGTTCCACCTGGCCTCCGAACAGGTCGGTGTTCGGGGTGTGGCCGATGGCGACGAAGACCCCGGCCACCGGCAGCACCTTCTCGGTGCCATCCTCGACGTTGCGCAGCCGGACCCCGGTCACCGTCTGCTCGCCGAGCACGTCGGTGACGATCGAGTTCCACTCGAACTCGATCTTGGGGTTGGCGAATGACCGGTCCTGCATGACCTTGGAGGCCCGGAGCCGGTCACGCCGGTGGACCACCGTGACCTTGGTCGCGAACCTGGTCAGGAAGGTGGCCTCCTCGAGCGCGGAGTCACCACCGCCGACCACCACCAGCTCCCGGTTGCGGTAGAAGAAGCCGTCGCAGGTGGCGCAGGTCGAGACCCCGCGGCCGAGGTACTGGCGCTCGCCGGGCAGCCCGAGCATCTTGGCCTTGGCGCCGGTGGCGATGATCAGGGCCTTGCCGGTGTACTCCACGTCCTCGACCCAGGCCCGGAACGGCGGGCCGGCCAGCTCGACCTTGGTGGCGTCGGCGCGGACGAACTCGGCCCCGAAGCGCTCGGCCTGCTCGCGCATCTTGCCCATCAGCTCGGGCCCGAGGATCCCGGTCGGGAAGCCGGGGTAGTTCTCGACCTCGGTAGTCAGCATGAGCTGGCCGCCCGCCTCCGCCCCTTCCAGGACGATCGGCTGGAGGTTGGCGCGGGCGGTGTAGAGGGCCGCGGTCAGCCCGGCCGGGCCGGAGCCGACGATCAGCACCGGAGCGCTGGTGCGGGATGTGGCCATCAGGGTGCGCGCGCCTCCTCGGACGTCGATGATTTCAGGAGCCGTGCTCTCCAACGGATTGTCCCACATGGCTATTCCGGGTCCGATCCGGGGGCCACCTTAGAGACCTGGTTCTCGTACGCTTAGGGCATGACGGCCGACCAGACGAACGTGGCGCCGACCTGTGTGAACCATCCCAAGGTCGAGACTCGGCTGACGTGCTCGAACTGCGGCGACCCGATATGCACCCGCTGCATGGTGACGACCGCGGTCGGGCAGAAGTGCCCGCGCTGCGCCAGGCAGAGCGGGCGGGCCAAGGGCAACCCGGAGCCGCAGCTGCTGGGCAGGGCGTTCGGGGCCGGGGTGGCGGTGGCGGCGCTCGGCGGGGTGCTCCTGGTCGCGACGCCGTTCGCCGGGCTGCTGCTCGCGCTCGCCCACGGGTTCGTGGTCGG
>DATABK010000015.1:0-8183 GCA_036259695.1 Actinomycetes bacterium
GGCGCCTCGACGTGCTGGTCAACAACGCCGGCACCGGGATCGGGGCCCCGTTCCTGGAGGTGGCCCTCGAGGACTGGCAACAGGTCCTGGATACCGACCTGACCGGCGCCTTCGTCTGCGCCCAGGCCGCGGCCCGGCGGATGGTGGCCGCCGGGCGGGGGGGCCGGATCGTCAACGTCACCTCGGTCCACGAACACGTGCCCCTGGAGGGCGCGGCCGCCTACTGCGCCGCCAAGGGCGGCCTCGGCCTGCTCACCAAGGTCATGGCGCTGGAGCTGGCCAGCCACGGCATCACCGTGAACTCGGTCGCCCCGGGCGAGGTCGCCACCGCCATGACCGGCAACGAGGACACCGACCCGCGCACCATCGAGCGGCCGGGCATCCCCCTCGGGCGGCCCGGCCACGCCCGCGAGATCGCCGCCGCCGTCGTCTGGCTGGCCTCGGAGGAGGCCGGCTACGCGACCGGGGCCTCGTTCGTGATCGACGGCGGCCTGCTCCTGATGGCGGCCAAGGCCAACGCCGACACCGCCTCATGACGGCCCAGGGGCGGTCGGACCTGCCGGTGGTGCTGCTGTCGCACCGGGGGCCGGTGTCGTTCGAGCGCGACCAGTCCGGCAACCGCACCGGCAGCCGCGGCGCCGGCGGGCTGGTGACGGCGCTCACCGGGCTGGTGTCGGACATGCCCGACGCCGTCTGGGTGTGCGCCGCCGACTCCGAGGAGGACGCCGCCGTGGCCGCCGAGCGCCAGGGCAAGGCGGTCGAGGTCGCTCTCGAGCCCGAGCCCCGGCTGCTCGACCCCGACGGCGAGGACGCCGAAGGGGCGGCGACCGTGCGCCTGCGCCTGGTCGAGGTCGAACCCCAGGCCCACGACGACTTCTACACGGTGATCGCCAACCCGCTGCTCTGGTTCCTCCAGCACGGCATGTACGGCCTGGCCCTGGACCCGGACCTGACCAAGCGCGAGCACGCCGCCTACGAGGACGGCTACGTGGCCGTCAACCGGCTGTTCGCCGACGCGGTCATCGAGGAGGTCAATGCCCGCGGCGGCCGGGCCCTGGTGATGCTCCACGACTACCACTTCTACCTGGTCGGTCAGGCGGTCCGGGAGGCCTGCCCGGAGGCGGTGCTCTCCTTCTTCCTGCACATCCCCTGGCCGGGCCCGGACGCCTGGCGGGTCCTGCCCCCGGCCTGGCGCGAGCAGCTCCTCACCGGGCTGCTCGGCAACGACGTCGTCGCCTTCCACACCGAGGGGTTCGCGCGGAACTTCCTCCTCAGCGCCCAGGAGCTGCTCGGCCTCGCGGTCGACCTGGAGGCGATGACGGTGCAGGTCGGCGACCGCGAGGTGGCGGCCCGCCACTACCCCATCTCGATCGACGTCGAGGCCATGCGCGAGCTGGCCGCCACCGAAGCGGTCGCCGAGCACGCCGCCACCCTCCGCCAGACCTTCTGCCGCGACGACCACCAGCTGATCCTGCGGGTCGACCGCACCGACCCCTCCAAGAACATCATCCGCGGCTTCGAGGCGTTCGCGACCATGCTCGAGGACCATCCCGAGCTGGCCGGCAAGGTCAGCTTCCTGGCCCTGCTCCAGCCGAGCCGCCAGGACGTGCCCGAGTACGCCGACTACCTGGCCGCGATCGGCGCCACCGTGGCCAGAGTCAACGCCGCCCACGGCCGCGAGGGCTACCAGCCGGTCGACCTCCGCCTGACCACCGACCTGCACCTGGCCGTGGCCGCCTACACCGTCTGCGACGTCCTGATGGTCAACGCCCTGGCCGACGGCATGAACCTGGTCGCCAAGGAGGCGGTGGTGGTCAACACCCGCGCCAGCGTCCTCGCCCTCTCCGAGAACACCGGCGCCCACCAGGAGCTGGGCGCCTTCGCGGTCACCCTCCACCCCTTCGACATCCAGCAGCAGGCCGACGCCCTCCACGAGGCCCTCACCATGGACCCCGCCCTCCGCCGAGCCCGCCGCCAGGCCGCCGCCACCGTGGTCGAGGAGAACGACATCACCAAGTGGCTCACCAGCCAACTTCTCGACCTGGGGGTCACCCCTCCAGAGACGGACCGGTGACGTGACGTCCACCAGCGCCGCCACCGAGACCGGCTGGCGACCCCGGGTCCTGCCCGACCCGCGGCTGGTGGAGTTCATGGTGTGCACGACCGCGCTCGCCGGGGGACGCCTCAACGGGCGGCCGGCCATCGACGGCGCGGTGCTGGTCAGCCCTCGCCGTCTGCCTCAACCCGCTGCTCCTCCCCTACCTGTGGCAGGGCGCCAACGACGTCCTGCTGGTGGCCGGCATGGCCGTCGCCGCGGTCGCCCAGGCCACCCGCCGGGTCGTGCTCGCCGGGCTCGCCCTCGGCGCCGCCCTCGCCGTCAAGCTGCTGATCGCGCCGATGGTCGCGCTGTTCCTGGTCTGGCTCGCGGCCGAGACCAGGCGCGGCCGCCTCGACCGCGGTCGCGCCTGGCCGGCCGCCGCCGCCACCATGGCGCCGGACGTGGTGACGGCGGTCCCGTTCCTGCTCTGGCACCCCGGCGACTTCCTCACCGACGCCGTCGCCTACCACCTCGGCCTGGTCGCCGACGCCTACCCCATCGCCGGTCACGGACTGCCGGCACAGCTGCTGCGCGCCGGCGCCCTGACCGACCCGTTCGGCGCGTCACCGCTCTGGGCGACCGCCCTGCCCGCGACCGTGGTCCTGGCCGTCGGCGCCTGGTGGGTCTGGTCCCGGCCGGGCCTCTGGACCCTGCGCGGTATCTCCGGCCTGGTGCTGGTGGGCGTGCTCTTGTTCCACCGCAGCTCCATGTTCTAGTACGTCGACATCCCGGCCACCGCCTTCGCCCTGGCCGCACTCGTGCCGGTCAGGCCTCCAGGAGCCGCTTGAGGTCGGCCACCCGGGCCCGCCACCACGGCTTGAGCTCCTCGGCGGTCGCGGCGTCGGGGATGCGTTCGTGGACGAGGGCGACCTGGCTCTTAGCCTCGCCGCGGGCGGTGAAGTTGACGATCAGGCGGGTCGAGCCGTCACCCCAGTTGGCCCGGATGGACTTGCCAGGGGTGGCCGTGCGGAGGTCGAACTTGGCCCCGGGGAGCCACTGCTCACGCAGGCCCGGGTCGACGAACGCCTCGTACAGGCGATCGACCGGTACGGCGACCGTCTTGGAGGCGTTCACCTCGAACTGGCCCCCACGCCGCTGCCCCGGGACCCGCAGCCCCCGCGCCTGCTCGTAGGCGACCGTGACGCCCTGGGCCCACCAGCCGCCCACGCCATGCTCCTGGTTGATGTACCGGGCGATCTCGGGATGCGGCCGCTCGACGGCTCCCCACTCGTCCAGCACCGCGAACCACTCGTCCCAGGTCCTCCCGGTGTTCGCCTGGATCACGGCGTCGGAGTAGGGCCGCCTCGCGCCGGGGGCGTTCCCGGGGGCGGCGGTGGGGTCGGTGACAGCGGCGGGGTTGGTCGGGGTCGCGGGCTCAGGCGCCTGCGCCGCGGTCCCGCCATCGCCCTCGGCCTCGGTGGCCTTCCCCTTGGCCAGGAGTTGGCGGCGGGCGGTGGTGTAGCTCTCGGACGTCTTGTCCATGCGCGCGCGGACGCGGCCCTTGAAGGACTTGTGCTTGGTCATGTGGCGCTCCTCCACACGCGGCGACGCCGGGACCCACGCTCCCGTCGCCCCGCGAGAGGGCACTCGACCAGTGTCCCGAGAACTCGAGGTCCCCTTTACCTCCGCGGGCCGGTGGCGTGAGCACCGGGAAGGAGGTCAGGCGCGGGACGGCGCCCGACGCCGAGCATAGCCGATGGCCCCGACAACCGGAACCCTCGTCCCCAGGCCCAGGGCGCGTGCCGCAACCACAGCGACGCCCGGGTGGGCTGCATGGTCCGGTCGACCACGGCCAGCAGCTCGCCGTGGAGGGTTGTCGACCCCCATCTCCTCCAGCGGTCCCGCGGTCAGGGGCCCGGCAACGGTGGCCAGGGCGGCGCCGGTCACGCTGGTGATGGCGGGCACGACCCTGGTTCGGGGCCCCAGGATTGTCACAGGTACCGGTTACGCTGGGACAACGCAGCAACCACTTCCCTGAGGACTGATGCCTGTGACCGCCGTCATCGACGCCGACCTGGTCGAGCTGTCCCGGCCCTTCCCCAACGATTTCGTCGAGCGCAAGGACGGCCAGGACTACGTCGCCCACCACGTCGTCAACCAGCGCCTGCTCAGCATCGTCGGGCCGTTCGACTTCGAGCTGGTTCAGGTCATCCGCGGCGACGTGGCCGCCATGCCCCCCGATCCCAGCGCCCGGAGCCGGCGCGGCAAGGCCGGCACGCCGGCCCTCCAGAACGTCGTGGTCGGCGGCATCTGGCGACTCACCTGCGCCATCGACGGCCGCCAGGTCCGGGTCGAGGAGGTCGGCGACGTCGGCGACGTCCACAACTGGCCCCACGACGGCGCCCGCCTCAAGGACGCCGCCTCCGACGCCCTCAAGCGCTGCGCCATGCGCCTCGGCCTCGGCCTCCACCTCTGGGCCCAGGAGCACTACTTCCTCGACCAGCAGCTCAAGGCCCAGCACCACCAGGAGTAGCGGCCTTGGCGAGGAGCTCGGCCAGGTGGAGGGCGTGGCGGCCGGTCAGGTGGTCGAGCTGGGTGCGGCAGGAGAAGCCGTCGGCGAGGAGGACCGCGTCCGGGCTGGCCGCCCGCACGGCTGGGAGGAGGGCGGTCTCGGCGACGGCCACCGAGACGTCGTAGTGGCCGCGCTCGGCGCCGAAGTTGCCGGCCAGGCCACAGCAGCCGCCGACGGCCGTGACCTCCGCCCCGGCCTTGGCCAGGAGGTCGCGGTCGGCTGCCCAGCCGAGCACGGCGTGCTGGTGGCAGTGTGGCTGGGCCACGGCGACCACCCCAGACAGGTCGGGCGGCGCCCACCCGGGCGTCGCCGCCAGCACCTCAGCCAAGGTTGCGGCCGCCCGGGCCACCACCACGGCCGCCGGGTCGTCCTCTCCCAGCAACGCCAGGGCGTCGTGCCGCAGCACCGCCAGACAGGACGGCTCCAGCCCAACCAGGGTCGCGGCCCCGCGACCCTCCGGCGATCCGCCCGGCGCTGGGGTCCAGCGGCCCTCCGGCGACCCACCCGGATCCCGCTCCACCCCCGCCCCCGCGCCCCCGCCCGACCCCTCCTCGATCAGGGCCGCGAGCCGGTCGACGGTGCGGCGCAGGACCCGCTTGGCGGTGTCGAGCTGGCCGGTGGAGACCCAGGTGAGGGCGCAGCACAGGGGCTCGTCGGGGAGGGTGACCCGGTAGCCGGCGTCTTCCAGGACCCGGACGGCGGCCCGCCCCGCCGACGGCGTGAAGTGGTTGGTGAAGGTGTCGGGCCACAGCACCACCCGGGGATGGGCGGTCGGGCCCGGGCGGGGGTCGGGGCGGTGGCGCCACCAGGCGCGCAGGGTCTGGGGGGCGAACCTCGGTAGGGCGCGGCGGGGGTCGACCCCGGCCAGGCGCCTGGCCGTCTGCGACAGGCCGGGGGTGGAGAGCAGCACGTTGGCCAGCCGGGGAGCCCTGGCGGCGAGGGCGGCCCACCGCGGGAGCCAGCCGAGGCTGTAGTGAGCAGCCGGGCGGAGACGCCGGCGGTAGGTCTGGTACAGAACCTCGGCCTTGTAGGTGGCCATGTCGACGCCGGTCGGGCAGTCGGAGGCGCAGCCCTTGCAGGCCAGGCAGAGGTCGGGGGCCTCGTGGACCTCGGGCGAGGACAGGCCGCGGACCAGGGTGCCGTTGACCGCTTCCTGGAGGACGCGGCTGCGGCCTCTGGTGGTGTCCTTCTCGTCCCTGGTGGCCAGCCAGGACGGGCACATCACCCCGCCGGTGCCGGTGTTGTCGGCCACGCAGCGCCCGATCCCCGTGCAGCGGTGGACGGCGCTGGTCAGGTCGCCGCCGTCCTCCGGGTAGGGGAACCCGAGCCGCCCGGTGAGCGGGCGGGCCATGGTCCGGCGCAGGTCGGCGTCGAACGGCCGGGGGCGGACCAGCACGCCGGGGTTGAGCAGGTCGCGGGGGTCGAGGACGGCCTTGACGGCGGCCATGGCCTCGACCGCGTCCGGCGAGTACATCAGGGGCAGCAGCTCCGACCGGGCGCGCCCGTCGCCGTGCTCCCCGGACATCGACCCGCCGTGCCGGGCGACCAGCGCGGCCGCCTGCTCGACGAACGACCGGTAGACGGCCTGCCCTCCCGGCCGGTCGAAGGGGAAGTCGATGCGCACGTGCAGGCAACCGTCGCCGAAGTGGCCGTAGGGAATGCCGCCGAGGCCGTGGTCGGCCAGCAGGGCATCAAAGTCGCGCAGGTAGGCGCCGAGCCGTTCGGGCGGGACGGCCGCGTCCTCCCAGCCGGCCCAGGCCGGCGCCCCGGCCGGGCTGCGGCCGCCGAACCCGGCCCCGTCCTCGCGGATGCGCCAGATGGCGGCCACCTCGGCCGGGGCGCGCAGGACCCGGGCGGCCAGCGCGTCGGCGGCCCCGGCGGTGGTCAGCCGGGCCGCGGCCGCCTCGGCCTCGGCCGGGGTCGCGCCGGCCAGCTCGACCAGCAGCCAGCCGCCTCCTCCGGGCAGGTCGGGCACGGCCCGGCCCCGGCGCCGGACCACGTCGACGATGCGGGCGTCGATGCCCTCCAGGGCCAACGGCCGGTGCAGCAGGACGGCGCCGACGGCGTCGGCCGCGGTGGCCATGTCCGGGTAGCCGAGCACGACCAGCACGGTGGCCGCCGGCGCCCGGACGAGTTGGACCGTGGCCTGAAGGACCACGGCCAGGGTGCCCTCGCTGCCGACCAGGGCCCGGGCCAGGTCGCCGCCGCGTTCGGGCAGCAGGTGCTCCAGCGCGTAGCCGGAGCCCTGGCGGCCGAAGCGGCCGAACTGGGTCCGGATCGGGGCCAGGCCGGCCCGGACCACCGCCTCCAGGCCGGGCACCGCCCCGACCGCGCCCGGCCTGGCCACCAGGCGCTGGCCGCCGCCACAGACCACGTCCAGCTCCAGGACGTTGTCGGCCGTGCGGCCGTAGGCCAGGGCACGCGACCCGCAGGCGTTGTTGCCGATCATCCCGCCGAGGGTGCAGCGGCTGTGGGTCGAGGGGTCGGGCCCGAAGCGCAGCCCGTGGGGCCGGGCGGCGGCCTGGAGGTCGTCCAGCACCACCCCCGGCTCGACCGTGGCCGTGGCCGCCTCCGGGTCGAGCGACCGCACCCTCCGCAGGTGCCGGCCAAGGTCCATGACCACGCCGGGCCCGACGGCGTTGCCGGCGATCGAGGTGCCGGCGCCCCTGGCGGTCAGCGGGACGCCCAGCTCCAGGCAGGTCTCGACCACGGCCACGACCTCGTCGAGGTCGCGCGGGAAGGCGACCAGCTCCGGCGGCACCCGGTACAGCGAAGCGTCGGTCGAGTACTCGGCCCGCCGCCGGGCGGACGCGTCGACCTCGGCCACGCCGGCCCGCCGGAGGGCGCCGGCCAGCTCGGCCATCGACGTCGCCGAGCTAGTGGACCTCGAGAGCGTGCCTCCAGGCGAGCTGGCCGTCCCCGGCCTCGGGACCGGACGGCTCCCTGACGGTCAGGGACGAGGAGATGGAGCGGCCGGCGGCGAGCGTCCCCTGGCCGTCGGCCGCCACGGCGGCGCCGAACTCGACCGGCGGGTTGGCGTCGGTCCTGCGCTCCAGCACGGGGATCCGCTGGGCCCAGGTGAAGGCCTCCAGGCCGGAGGGATCCTCCTGGCGGGCGATGGCCACCGCTGACGCGATCGCGGTCTGGCCCGACCCGGCGACCAGCTCGCCTCCTTCCGGGACCACCTCGAACTGCCAGGCCCTCGACGAGACCACCTCGTGGCCGCGGGCGACGACGTCGCCCTGGCGAACGACCACATAGACATCGACCCGCCCGTCCGGCGGTCGTTCGAAGTCGCCGCAGACCTTCCAGCGACCCGGGTCGTCGGCCATGACGACCATCTCGATCTGGGAGTTCGGCATCACCACCCCCCTCCTCTGGGCCGCGCCGGCCGAGCTGTCAGCCGGCTGTCAGCGTCCGCGCGCATTGTCGCTCCCAGCAACGGAGGGGACAAGCACCCCACCGAGGTGAAAGGAGCAGATCCTCATGACCGCGTCGAAACTGGCCCGAGCGCTGGCGATCTCGACCGTGCTGGCGGCTCTGAGTCTCGGCGGCACCGCCCACGCCCAGGAG
>DATABK010000016.1:0-22401 GCA_036259695.1 Actinomycetes bacterium
CGACCCGCCGGCGGGCGGCACCGGCCAGGCCCACCTGAGCGAGCACCTGGTCGGCCCGCGCCGCCGGTAGGCCGGCGGCCGTGGCGACGATCCGGAGGTGGTTGCGGGCGCTGCGGCCGGGGTGGAAGCTGGAGGCCTCCAGCAGGGCACCGACGTGGTGGATGGGGTCGGGGAGCTCCCGGTAGGGCCGGCCGTCGATGGTGGCGCGGCCGGTGGTGGGGGTGATCAGGCCGAGCAGGGCGCGCAGGGTGGTGGTCTTGCCGGCCCCGTTGGGGCCCAGGAAGCCAACCACCGTGCCTTCGTCGACCGCGAAGCTGAGGTTGTCGACAGCAAGCACCTCACCGAAGCGCTTGGTCAGGCCTTCAACGCTGATCACCGACATGGCAGTCCTCCTTCGGGGTGGCGAGATGGCATGCGAGGCCGGGTGCGGTGTCGCAGCCCGTGAGGTCGGGCGAGGTCCCGGTGTTCAGGGCAGGTATTGCTCCTGGACCCGGATGACGAGGCCGTTGTCGTTGTAGGTGAGGTGGAACGGGGTTGCTGCGACCCGCGGCCCGCCCTTGTGGACGAAGGTGAGTAGGGCCTTCAGGTTGCTCGGGTTGGGCCCTGGACTGCCGGTGAGCTGCTGGCTCCCGACCACCGTGGCCTGGTCGACGATGGCCAGGTCGCGCAGGCGCGGGTTGTCGTTCTGAATGTAGAAGTCGTTGGGGACCGGGGACTCGCCGCCGTGGGCAGCCGAGGCGTCGTCGGCGGCCTCGCCGGTCAGCAGGACCGCCCGGTCGAACCGCAGGTAGATCGTGCCGGTCTTGGCGTACCAGCTGCGGATGAAGCCGAAGTCGCGGACCCGGGTCGCCGTGGTGGCGCTCGATGCCCGACCGCCGGCCGGCTGGGCCGGGGCGGCCCTCGACGTGGGCGCGGCCGACGAGCTGGCCGGCGGCCGCTGGTCGGTGCCGCTGTCGGCGCTCGTCGGATCGGATCCTTGCTGGCACCCAGTGAGCGCGGCCGCTGTCACGATGGCAAGCAACGCCAATGCTGGGCGGTAGCTTCGCCGTTTCATTGCACCTCTCCTCCCGTGCGGGGCTGCCCTGCGCCCAGCATGGGAGGACGGCTTGGTGGCGACTTGGCAGCGAGTTGGCGGGCTGGGGGGCGAGGCCGCCAAGCCGACGCCAACTGCCGGGCGCCAGGATGCTGGAGGCCCTTCCCCCTGACCGGAGCAGACGATGCATCCACCCTCACCGCCCGTGCCGGGGATCGTGTTCCGCAGGCTTCAGTCGGCGGGTGAGCGCCGGGCGGCCGAGAGCATGCTGGCCGACGGCGGTGCCCCGGCACCGACAGTCCGGGGCCAGAGTGGGGGGGTGCTGTTCGGGCTGTGGGATCTTGCCGCCTCCGACAGCCAGGCGCTGGTGGCCACGGCGGCGACGCGGCCGCTCGACGCCGGTGGGTCGGTGGAGCTGTGCGGCATCGTGGTCTGTGCCAGCCTGCGACGTCGGGGGCTGGGCCGCCGGCTTGTCAACGAGGTAGCCGACGTGCTGCGGTCCGAGGGGGCCGAGCGCCTCGTCGCTCGACCCGAGTGTGGCCAGTGTCCGGCGGGGCCGCTGCTGGCCCAGGCCGGCTTCACCGCCGTCACCGATGGCGGCGACGCACCCCCTGGCGTGACGCTCGGCTGGCGCTACCTGGAGCTTTGAGGCCTGCGGACGGCCAGGAGAGCGCCGAGGCTTCTGCGCCCGCGTTCCTCCAACAGCTTGGCGCCCTGCCGCCTGGCCACCGCGATCGAGGTCCGGAAGGCGTCCTGGGCCTCGACCACTCGTGGCGGCGACTCGGCGAGCAGGCTCTCGCCCTTGAGCCGATGGATCTCGGCCTCGAAGTAGCGCTCACCGGTCCGCTCGACCTGCGCCAGCGCGTCGTCCAGGAGGCGCAGCGCCTCGCCCGGCCGGCCTGCCAGCTGCTCGACCTCGGCCAGCAGGCCGAGGAGCACCGGCCTGGACACCCGCACTCCCGTCTCCGCCCAGTGGGTCAGGCCCTGACGCAGCAGGGCCGCGCCAGCGGCGGGGTCACCGTCCATCGCCTGAGCCCACCCGAGCGGCGCCGTCGCCACGCTCTCGAGCGCGCCAAATCCCCACCTGGTCGCGAGCGCCGCGGCGGCGGCGGCTCGTTCCCGGAGGAGCCCCGGGTCCCGGCGGACGACGGCCGCATACACCCCGATCATCAGGGCGGCAGCCTTGGGGAAGGGATGGCCGCGGTCAAGATTCCGTCTGGCGGTCTCAGCGAGGTTGGTGGCCTGGTCGTGGAGGCCGAGCAGTTCCAGCACGATCTCCAGGTAACCTTCTGCGCCCAGGGCAAGCGGGATGCCGGGCAGCCGCGCCGCCTCGGGCATCGCGGCGGCCAGGCGCAGCGCCTCCTCCAGGTGCGCACGGGCGGCGACCAGCTCGCCCTGGAGGAACGAGGTCTGCCCGACAAAGAAGTGGCCGGCCAGCAGTGCCTGGGGGTCGTCCGAGCGCTGCGCGCCGTCCAGGACACGCTCGGCCAGCTCCCGTGCCCGGTGATGCTCGGCTCGTGCGCTGTAGACCCCGTGGAGCCCGGCGAGCGCCGGCAGGGCAGCCGGGTCGTCGGCCGCTTCGGCAGCCAGTTCACCGGCGCGCGCGAACACCGCGGCAGCCTCTGGCGCCCCCGGGCTGCCGAGCTCATCCAGCAGGTTCCCCAGCCGTACCTGAATGCCGAGCTCCCGCCGGGTCCGCTCGACCGACGGCGGCAGGGACCCGAGCAGCTCCAGCGCCCGGTGGAGCTGCTGCTCGGCCTGCTCATAGGCGAGCCGGGCCATGGCATGGTCGGCGGCGGCCAGCACATTGGGCAGCGCCGCGTCGGCCCCCGTCACCGGGACCGCCGCCCACTGGTGGTGGGCGAGCTCGAGCGCATGCTCGGGATGGTCGGGGCCATGGCGGCCAACCAGGGCCTCGGCCACCCGCGCGTGCAGCCGCGCCCGCCGGGCCCGGCTGAGCTGCTCGTAGAGCGTCTCCCGGACCAGCGCGTGCGCGAACCGGTAGCGCCCGACCGGCGTCTCGTCCTCGACCACCAATCCGGCCACCACCCCTGCCTCGACCGCGTCGAGGGCGCGCTCGTCGTCGAGCTGCGTCACGGCTTCGACCAGGTTGAGGTCGAAGCTGCGGCCGATCACGGCGGCCGCCAGCAGGACGGCGTTGGTCTGCTCGGGCAGGCGGGCCAGCCGCTGCTGGAGCACGTCCCGTACGCCCACAGGGATCGCTTGACGGGCGGCGGCCGTCGCATCGTCCGCCTCCAGCCGGCCTTGGCTCTCCAGCAGCCGCAGCAGCTCGGTGACGAAGAACGGGTTGCCCTCGGTGCGGTCGTGCACGGCCTGCACCAGCCGTTCGGCGGGCCGGGTCCCGGTGGTGGTGGCGATGAGGCGGCCAACCTCGGCCTTCTCCAGGCCACCAAGGGGGATCCGTTCCACTACCGGCGCACGGGCCAGCGCACCGAGGGTGTCGGCCAGCGGCTGGCCGGCCACCGCTTCCACGTCGCGGTAGGTACCGATGACAACCAGCCGCGCGTCACGCAGCTCGGCCGCCAGAAACGTCAGCAGCTGCAGCGATGCCACGTCGGCCCAGTGCAGGTCGTCGATGACGACCAGGAGTGGCCGAACCTCCGCCAGCCGGCCCAGGACCCTGGTGACGGCCTGGTAGAGCCGGAAGCGGGCCGCCGCCAGGTCGACGACCGGTGGGGCCTCCAACCCCGGGACCAGCTCCTTCAGCTCCGGCAGCAGCTGGCTGAGCTCGGCGCTGGAGGGCCCCAGCAGCCGGTGGAGCTCCTCCGGCTCGACACCGGCAAGCAGCTCCCGCGCGATCTGTACCCAGGGCCAGAATGCCGGCGCCCCCTCTCCTTCGAAGCAGCGCCCCCAGGCCACCTGGAGACCCTGCGAAGCGGCCCGCCGTGCCGCCTCCTCGGCCAGTCGGGTCTTGCCGATACCCGGCTCCCCAGCTACCAGCAGCAGCCTTCCTCGCCCGGCCGGCGCGCCTGACAAGGCCTTGTCCAGCGCCGCCAGCTGCGCCTCCCGCCCCACCAGCTCGCCATCGCCCGTCGGCGGCGCAGTGGCCAGCGCATCCACCGGCGGCTCTGTCGCCTCCACCTGCGGCGGGTGGCCCGCCTCACCGGCGGGCGGCGTCCAGTCCAGCGCGGGCGCCTGCCGCAGGATGTCCGCCTCGAGCTCGCGCAGCCACGGGCTGGGGTCGATTCCCAGCTCCTCGCCGAGCATGCGACGCGCCGAGTGGAAGGCCTGGAGTGCCTCGGCCTGCCGGCCCGCACGGTACAACGCCACCATGAGCAGGCCGTGCAGGCGCTCCCGGAACGGAAATCGGCCGACCAGCTCCTGGAGGTCGGCGACGGCGGTGGCATGCCCGCCAAGGGCCAGCTCGGCCGCCAGGCGATCCTCCAGAGCGACCAGGCGAAGCTCCTCCAGCCGCTGCCGCTCGGCCTGGGCGAACGGCTCGTCGGCCGCCTCGGCCAGCGCCGGTCCATGCCACAACGCCAGCGCCTCCCGCAAGACCTGGGCGGCCGGGTGGTACCGCTCGGCCTCCAGCAGCCGATGGCCTTCCTCGGCAAGCGCGGCAAACTGTGCGGCATCCAGGTCGGCGGGAGTGATCACAAGCCGGTAGCCGGGGGGCTGGGTGACCAGCACCCGCGGTGGCGTCCGTGCCGGGCGATCCGGCTCCAACACCCGGCGCAGGTTGGAGACGTAGGCCTGTAGCGAGGCGGTCGCCTGCGCGGGTGGCTGCTCGCCCCACAGCTCCTGGATTAGGCGGTCCAGGGCCACCACGCGGTTGGCGTGCACCAGCAACACCGCCAGCAGGAGGCGCTGCTTTGGCCGTCCCAGCTCGACCCGACGCTGGCCGTCCAGGACCTCCAAGGGTCCAAGGATCCGAAACTGCACGCCGCCCGCCGCCTTCCAGCAGCCTCCGAGCTGCCACGCCAATCCATAGAGCCCGACGCTGACCAGCCGGACCCATCATCGCGTCCTCTGCACCCTCGTACCAACCGTGTGGTGAACGGCAAACCGCCTGCAAGAGCGGCTATGGTGGACCCGACAGGGTTTGAACCTGTGACCTCTTCCGTGTCAGCTCCGACACAGCCAGGCTGAGCGAACGTCAGGTGCCGGCGAGGCCGCCGGCGACCGACTGTTGCAGGGCCCTCCGGGCGACGACGTAGAACACTACCGCCGGAATCACGTAGACGACCGAGAGGGCGGCCAGGAATCCCCAGTCGACCTGGGTGTAGGAGATGTAGGCGCGGAACAGGCCGAGGGCGATGGGCTGCTTGTCAGGGTCGGAGATGAGCACGAGCGGGATGAGGAACTCGTTCCAGGCGCCGATGAAGGCGATGAGGGCGGCTGCCCCGACGCCGGGCCCGGCCAGCGGAAGGACCACGCGGAAGGCGGCCTGGAGACGGGTCGCGCCGTCGACCCAGGCGGCCTCCTCGATCTGGATGGGCACGGTGTCGAAGAACCCCTTCATCAGCCAGAGGGCGAGGGGGAGCTGCCAGGACGCCAGGACGAGGGTCACGCCGTAATAGGTGTCGAGGAAGCCGAGGCCGGTGGCGATCACGTACAGCGGGGCGATGATGGCCGTTGGCGGGATGACCCGCAGCAGCAGGATCCCGAGCATGAAGGTCCGCCGCCCGGGAAACTGGTAGCGGGAGAGGACGTATCCGGCCATGGTGGCCACCACGACCAGCACCAACGTCGCTCCACCGGAGTAGATGAGACTGTTGAGGATGAGCCGCAGGCCGTCCTCGTTGACGAATAAGTTGACGAAGTTGCCGAGCGTCCATCGCTCAGGGACCTTCACGAAGATGCTGGCCTGTCGGTCGAAGGCGGCGAGAGCCAGCCAGCTGAACGGCACGATCGCGAATAGGGCGAGCGCGACCAGGACCAGGTAGGCGGCGGTCTTGGCCAGGCTCCGTCTCGCCCGTGAGGGCCGTCCGCGGGTGGCCGGCCGCCCGGGTCCGGCCTGCGGCTCGGCCACCGCGACGTCGACGTCTCTGCTCATGCCTGCTCCCGCATCAACCACACGTAGTAGGCGCCAAGGACCAGCAGCACCAGGAGCAACAGGACGCCGGCGGCGCTGCCCAGCCCGATCTGGAAGAAGGCGAAGGCTCGCTGGTAGATGTAGATGCCGATGATCTCGGTGGCGTTGCCGGGGCCGCCTCGTGTGAGGAAGTACACCAGCCCGAAGATTCCAAAGCTTGTGATGGTGGTGAGCATCAGGAAGGTGAGGATCTGCGGGCGGAGGATGGGCAGCACGATCCGGCGGAGCTGCTGCCAGGGGGAGGCACCGTCGATCAGGCCGGCTTCCAGGGTCGTGCGGGGAATGCTCTCGATGGCGGCGGCGAACAGCACCATGGCAAAGGGGATGCCGCGCCAGATGTTGACCACGGTCACGGTCTCGAAGGCGTGCCGCTGCAGCCACTCCACCGGGCCGACGCCGAGAAGCCCCAGCCCTCGATTGAGCAGCCCCTGCTCGGTGCCGTTGGCCGTGCTCGCCCAGAGCAGCGCCGCGACCGCCTCGGGGACGGCCAGCGGGAGCAGGAACAGGGCCGCGAACAGCGGCGTCAGACCCAGGCGCCAACGGGGCCGATCCGCCATCAGGTAGGCGATGAGGAAGGCGAAGAGCGTCTGGCCGACCAGTGCCGACAGCAGCACGAAGGCGAACGTCCGCAGCATCGAGCTGTGAAAGCTGGGGTCGTCGAGGAGGCGGGCGTAGTTCTGGAGGCCGACGAAGCGCGGGGCACGGGCCTCGAAGCCGGTGAGTGCCTTGTTGGTGAAGCTCTGGTACACCGCCCAGACCGCCGGCCAGACGGTGAACACACCGAGCAGGGCCAGCGCTGGCGCCAGGAATCCGATCAGCGTCAGCGCGTCCCGCCAGCTCCGCACCCGGCGCACGGCCCCTCCCTACTGCTCGAGGACCTTGTCCGGGCCGAGCAGCTGCTTGGCCTGCTCGGCCAGCTGGGCGGCGGCCTGCTCCCCGGTCATCTTCTTGGTGATGACCGCCTCGGTGGCGTCCGCGATGACCTGCTGCATCCTGTCGGTGCCCTCAGGGGGAGGGAAGGAGCGGGCGCCGTTGAGCTGCTTCTCGGCCGCCAGCAGCTGCGGCTGCTCGCTGTAGGGCTGGACGTCGGCCAGGTCATCGCGCGGGGAGGCGGCGCCGATGGTGACCGCGTTCTGGGCCATGAACTCACCGCTGGCCAGCCACTTGACCAGCTCGAAGGCCTCGTCGGGGTGCTGGGTCTTGCCGGTGACGGCCCAGGCCCAGCCGGTCGAGCCGTAGGCGAACGGCGGGCCGTCACCGTTCTGGGTGGGGAAGTTCCAGGTCGCCACCTTCTTGGTGATGTCCTTGATCGGCGCGCTCCCGTTGGGACCGTAGTCGAAGAACCAGCACCAGGTGCCGCAGGTCTCGATCAGCAGCTTGCCCGCGGGAAAGTCCTTGTACTTGGGCTGGACCCACGGCTCAGGGTTGAGCAACGGCTGGACCGGCAACAGCCCCTCGCTGGTGAGCTGCTCGTAGAACTGGAGGGTGGCGGTCAGCCCCGGGCTCCGCACCACCCACTTCTTCTGCTGGGTGTCGTACAGCTGGCTGCCGGTGCCGAGCATCAGGTGGATGAACCCCTCACCGAAGGTACCGCCACCCCACTGCTTGCCAGCCGGGAACAGGAGCGGCGGCGCCCCCGCCGCTTGCTTGGCCTGCCTGGCCCGTTCCAGCAACTCCGCCCAGCTCTTCGGCTGCTCGGTGGAGATCCCTTCCCTCTCGAGGATGTCCTGGCGGTACCAGAGCTGCATGATGGTGGCTTCCCGGGGCACGTAGTAGACCCTGCCGTCGGGTTGCACCGCCTCGTCCCGCAGGCGCTGGTAGAAGCGCTGCCAGTCGGCCCAGCCGTTGAGCCGGTCGGTCAGGTCCAGCAGGTAGCCGCTGGCGGCGAAGGTGCTGGCGTCGGCCGCCCCGATCGAGGTGACGTCGGCGGCGTTGCCGGAGTTGTAGTCCAGGGTCAGCTTGCTCTTGAAGGCGGTGTCCTCGGCCGGTCCCTCGATCAGCTTCACGGTGATCTGGCGGCCCTTGGACGCCATCTCCTGCTGGAACTTGGGCAGGAGCTCGCGCAACAGCTCCACGCGCGGCTTCTGGTGGTCCATGAGGGTCAACTCCACCGGCCCGCCGCTCTGGTCTTGGCCCTCGCCCCCCTCGTCGCCTCCCGAGCAGGCCGTGGCCAGGAGGCCGATCACGACGAGGAAGGCGAACATCCGCCACCGGTTCGCGCTGCTCGGCTTCATGAGGGCTCCTCTCCCGCGCTCTCCGCGCGCCCTCCAGCACGGACGCCGGCGCCGCCGGCGTCCGTCAATCCGATGATGGGGGAAGCGGCGGCCCTCGACATGGGTGAGGCGCTCGGGACCGAGCCGCTGTCGTACTCGAGCTCCATGCGCCACCCACCCGCCAGCGCCAGCCTGGCGCCAACCTCGGCCACACGCCTACCGCAGCCTGGGCCCGCGGCGGCGCCCTCTGGGTGTCGCCGCGGCCCGGGATACGAACATTAGCATCCCGGCTGTCGCCGCCTGCGTCCAGGATCGACCACTGGCCCAGCCGCGACGCCCCGTGACCGATTGCCCATCCCCACGTCGGGACACACGATGGACAGCAGGTCGTGAAGCTGGATTGATTGAGTTAAGGAGAATTGGAGGGTTCCTGATGTCGATCGTCGATCGCCTCGTCCGGCGCCTGTGCGCCCGCCCCTTGGAGGCGCTGGTCCGCGAAGCTGTGACCGCGCAGGTGGCGGCCATCACCACCGATCCGCTACACCAACCGCTCATCTATGGCGACGCAACTCGCCTCCACATCCATCCGACTGCGGTGGTCAACAACGCACTGTTCAACCTGTCTTCGGGGGACATCACCGTCGGACAGCACGCCTTCTTTGGCCACAACGTGGCGATCCTGACCGGCACCCATGACTTCACCGAATTCGGCGCCCAGCGGCAGGTCGCGGTCCCGAAGACCGGTCGGGACGTTGTCATCGGCGAGGGAGCATGGTTGGCCAGCTTCGCCATCGTGGTCGGACCCTGCTCCATCGGTGCGCACGCCGTGGTGGGTGTCGGCTCCCTGGTCCTGGACGACGTCGCCCCGTACACGGTCGTCGCGGGCTCGCCAGCGACTGTACGTCGTGCCATCCCACGTCCGGACGAGGAACAGGCCAAGGCGTGACCGCTGCACGGAAGCCCTCAGCTGCCGCTCCGCCGATCGCTGACCGTCCCGGGACGAGCTATGCGTCACCGCAGCAGCCCGGAGACCAGATTAATGGTTGTCGCGAGGACGACCGCTCCCAATAGGTGGACAGCAGCGCGTGGCGGAGTGCGGTCGCTCGGATCTCCGCAGTCTGGAGATCGGCGTCGGAGACCTGGAAGGTCATCCCGAGGGTGAAGGTGAAGGCGAGGTCGGCGAAGTCGGAGTAGCGCGGTGGCGTTCGCTGGTTGAAGTTGATCCCACCGTTGGGCCCGCTGTAGTAGAGGGGGCATAGCGCGGGGTGTACACCGTGTGCACGACCGTCCAGGACAAGACGACGCTGGCCACCGCCAGCGCCGATACACTTGCAGGGGTCTGCGCCCAGCTCGAGCATGCTTGTGCTGTGGGTGAGTCGACTTCGAAGGAGGAATTGCGTCGGAGTGGGGCCCATGTTGCGGTGGGTGCTCGACGACAGTGGAGAGTTCCCTGATCTTCCTAGGCTCGATCAGCTGGCGCCTGAGCAGGTGGTCGAGTTGGGGGGTGGCGTGGATGCGGCCACCTATCTGGTGCGGTGCCCGGACAGGGACGTCGTCGTCAAGCTCAAGAGCAACGGTATCGAGGCAGAGGCGCGAGCGCTGCGGGCCTGGAGGCCGTACACCACCCGCGTTCCCGAGGTCCTGGGCACGGGCACGGTGCCATCGGCGGGTGAGCGCCCCACCAAGTACCTGATTCTCGCCGCGCTCAAGAACGATGCGGGCCAGCTCGTGGAGACCGCCGCTGAGTACCTCGACCGGTCACCGGCGAGCGCCCGGGAGCTGGGGCGCGCGCTGGGCGCCGAGCTGCACAGAATGCATCAGGCGCTGGACGAGACCGGCTTCGGCAACTTCGCGGATTCACCGGGCGGCGAGCGTACCTATCGCAGCTGGAGCGGCTACCTCGAGGACTTCTTCGCGCTCCATGCTGACCTGGTCCGGCGACTCGGCATCGGTGAGGATCGGATGCAGGCGACGCTCGCGTTCATCCGCGCCTGCCCCTTCGTTGCCGACGGTCGCTTCCTGCACGGCGACGTCTCCATCCGCAACGTCGGGGTGTTCCACGACCAGCCGTTCACCGTCGGGCTCTTCGACCCCAACCCACTGAGCGGTGACCCCTCGTGGGACATCGCGCCGATGATGAACAACGTCGCCTACAACGACCTTCGCCAGCGCCGTGAGCGTGCGACGTCGGAGGTACTGGCGCGCGACCGCGAGCTCCTGGAGGGCTTCTGGGAGTCCTATCCCGGCGGTGTCGCCGAGGAGTCGCTGCTCACGGCACAGCTGCTGCAGGCGGTGCTCCAGGCTCAGCACCGGCAGGACCGTCTGCGGCACAGCCAGGTCGACACCGTTGACGTTGAAGTCACCTACGAATTCATCCGCGCCGCCGTGCAGAGAGCGGCGGCATGACCGAGTACCAGCACTTCATCGTGATTCGCCACGGCGAGAGCCAAACGAACGCCACCAACACCTTTCAGGCCGGCAACCAGTACGACTCCGATCCGCTCACCCCCCTCGGCGCCGAGGACGCCGGCCGCCTCGCGCAACGCCTCGCGCTCCTGCCCGTCGACCTTGTCGTGAGCAGCAGCTACCTGCGGGCGCGCAGCACCGCAGGCCTGATCGCGGCGGCGACCCGGGCCCCGCACGTGATTCCCGTCCGGAAGGGCTCGACGTGGGTGGACCTGCCGGCGGACGACCCTGACGTCCGGAATCATGCTTCGCTGCTGCGAGAGATCGACGTCCCCAGCGAGCTGCAGGGGCTGCGGTTCCAGGACCCTCGTGCGCGCGCGATCCAGCATGCCGCCTTGGCGGTCGCCGACCAGCCTGACGGCCATTATTCGGATGAGGAGAACCTCCACGACCTGTGGCGGCGGGCAGAGGACATCCGTCGGTATCTCGAGGCCCAGAAGGAACGGCTGATCGTCGTGGTCTCCCACGGCGGAATCCTCAAGGTCTGGGTGGCGCACCTGATGTTCACGGCAGTGGCCGGCTTGGACACCTCCGATCAGCTGGCTGCGTATCGCGGGTTCACCAGGCTTGGCTGGTGGGACAACACTGGAGTGCTCTCGTTCCGGTTCAGTCCAGAGCATGGGTGGCTCTGGCTCATGACCGACATTCAGCACCTCCAGCCCGAATACTTCAGCTTCATGCCCAGTGGCCCGAGGGTTGCACAGTCGGCACCAGATGCCGGAGCCGAATACCTCGGCGTAGAAGACAGCCACTCATAGCCCGCGTGTAGGAAATTGTCGCGAGTCCGCGACTATCGGAACACTTACAGCCGGATGTTGTCGCTCTCGTACGACGGAAGCGATCAGGTCAGCTGGATTAGTCTTGCCGGCCGGAGGAACTGCCAAGACCTGACGCCCTCGGGAGCAGGGACGTGTTCGACTGGCTGACCCACGTGCAGGCATCACCGCTGACCTATCTGGCGGTCCTTGGCGCCTGCGCGCTGGACGCCGTGCTCCCGATCGTGCCCAGCGAGGCGGTGGTGATCGCCGCGTCCATCCTTGCCACCAGGGGCGAGCTGTCGATCTGGCTGGTTGCCCTGGCCGCCGCGGCTGGCGGCTTCGTGGGCGACACGGGCTCCTATGTGCTCGGTCGCACGGCCGGCGCCTGGGCCGCTGGACGGCTGTTTCGGAATCCCAGGGCCGAAGGTCGGCTCACCTGGGCCGGTGAGGCCCTGGACCGGCATGGCGCCACCATCATCGTGGTGGCCCGCTTTGTCCCTGGCGGCAGAACGGCGACCACCTTCACCGCCGGAACGGTGCAGCTGTCGTGGCCGAGGTTTGCCGCGGCTGCTGCGGTTGGTGCGACCTTGTGGGCAGCCTATGCGGCAGGGCTGGGATATCTCGGCGGCGAGACGTTCGAGCGGCGCCCGCTGTACGCCTTTCTGTTCGGTCTGGGCGTGGCGCTGTTGGTCGCCCTGGTCGTGGAGGCGGCGCGGCGGCTCCGGCGGCGGGCTGCCGGGGCCGGCGGTCGGGACGCAGTTGGACGGCGGCCACGGCGATGAGCATGGGCGGCGGCCCCGTCGCTCGGGTGATCTGCGGAGTCTCGCTGCCGTCAGCCGGCGGGGCCTGGACGATCCTGGCCACCCGCTGGCTGCTGCGGACCCGGACCTCGGCCCCCTCGGTTGGCCGGCGGCAGCGGCTTGCCGGCGGTGACATCACTGGCCACATCGACCAGCCGCCGGGAGGATGACCGGGCCTCCTGGCGTAGCCGCTCAAAGGCCGCCTGGGCATCGAGGCCCTCGCGGGCCATGACCATGCCCTTGGCCTGCTCGATCAGCCAGCGATGCTCCAGGGCGGCCTGGAGCTGGTTGGCCAGCCGGCCTTGGACTTGGGCGGTGACCGCCGCGGTGAGCAGGCTGGCCGCCAGCCCGGCATAGGTCTGGAGGGCGGCGATCTCGCTGTCGTCCCAGTCCCAGGGAACGCTGCTGTAGATGTCCAGGGTGCCGATGGCGCTGCCGTCCACCTCCACCGGCGCACTCAACCCCGCACAAGATCCCTTCTCCGGCCAGCACCCGGGCGAGCTCACCCCACTGTGGTTCGTTGGCTGATGTCGCGGATCGCTGCCGGGGCCCGTTGGCTGAAGGCGACCATGCAGGGGCCTTGGGCCAGGCGTTCTTGGCCGTCCTCCAGGGTCTGGGCGGTCTGGTCCGAGGCGCTGGCCCAGCGCAGCCGCCCCTCGCGGTCGATCAGCATCAGCCCGGCTGCATCGGCCTCGAACAGCTGCTTGGCCGCCAGCACCACCTGTTGGAGGGTGGGGGCCAGGCCCTGTTCGGTGTCCAGGGTGCCGATGGCGCCAATGCTCTTGGTCAGCTCTGAGGGGTCGATCGGCATGGGAAGCCGGCCTTTCTGGTGCCAGGTCTGGCGAACCGTCAGCAGGCCAGCTAGAAGAGCCCAGATGCCGAACGGGCCAACAGGCCGTCGTTGGAGCACCCGGACAGGGGCTGGGCCCGGGAACCTGTCACTCTCCGGGTGACAGGCGGAGAGGAACTCCGCAGGTCACTGCACCCCATCTGCCCACCCGACACCGGCAGGCAGGCGGGCCGCCAGGTTGGCGGGCTGCTCGCCGGTTACGCTGGTCTGGGGAGCCTCGGGCTGCACCCGTTGTGGCGGACGCGTTGTGGCGGGCAGGGTCGGCCCAGCCCCCGCTTTCCTGCGTCGACAGCCCGTGGCTCCCGCCCACCGGAAGCTGGACCTCATCGGACGAGCGGCAGGCCAACCCCGAACCGACCTGGTCGACAAGCCGCCGTCATGCGTCGAAACGTCGACACTGATTGCGCCAACGCGCCGCCCAGCATAAGCCGGCGCCGGTCGGGGTAACCATGGGGTGGCCGGAGAGACGCTCTTGGGAGGCGGAGATGACCAGTAGCGACGAGACCGGGCACATCACCGGCACCAAGGACAAGGACTACAACATCATCTGGTTCACCGAGGCCTGCCTGAGCAACGCCCTGCGCCTGGAGACCTACATCCAGGACGCCGAACGTGAGGGCGATTCGGAGCTGGCCGGCTTCTTCCGCCGGGCCCAGGCAGAGAGCCGCAAGGGTGCCGAGCAGGGAAAGCAGCTCTTGCGCTCGCGGCTGGGCAGCTGAGTCCAGGCGATCCGCCGTCAGCTTCCCTCGGCAGTGACCCGATGCCCTGGGGTTCACCGGGTGCATATCCCAGGGCATAGACCAGGTCGGCCTCGCCAGCACAAGCGGCTCGGTCGTCACCGAGGCCCGCAGCACGTAGCCGCCGACATGGGCGGCCAGGCCAACCATCCGGGTGCCTCGGGGCACGCCCGGCCGCCGCCACCGGGGTGAGCTTCGCCTGGAACGTCTCCCGGGCCGGGCCGACCGGCAGCTCGCCGCCTCGGACACCCCCCGCCGATGACGTAGACCCGCGGGTCCAGGATGGCGGCCAGATCGGCCAGGCCGTGGCCGAGCCAGGTCCCGACGGCCTGAAGGATCTTAGGGCGACCGGGTCGCCGGCGACGGTGCCATGGTCACCATGGACCCGGTGATGGACTCTGGCCGCCCGTCGCCCAGCTTGAGCAGGGGGCGGGCGGAGGTGGGGGACTGGCGGCCCGCTCCCGGGCCTCGGTGACCAGGGCCCAGCCGCTGGCGTACTGCTCCTCCCCAGCAGCCGCGGTTGCCGCGCCCGCAGGGCTGTCCGTCAGGCACGACGTTCATATGACCGACCTCGGCGGCCCGCCGGAACGCAACCCGGATCAGTTCCCCACCGAGGTCAAGCGGCTCGGTGTCGAGCCGCGCTTGTCGCCGGAGGCGGCGGGCGTTATGGTAGGTCGCTGACTGACCGGATAGTCGAACCTGGCATCGCACTGGTGGGAGGTCCCCATGCGTGGCGTCGGCCGTTCGATCTGGATCGCAGCCTTCCTCGGCCTCACTGCCTCCGTCCTTGCGGGCTGCGGGTCGAGCCTGAGCGAGGACCAGCAGGGGACCGCCGAGGGCCCGGTGAAGGTCGGGCTGCTGGTGCCGAAGTCCGGGGTCTACGCGCCGCTCGGCAAGGACATGGAGAACGGCTTCCGGATGTACCTGGACGCCAAGGGCGGCAAGCTCGGCGGACGGTCGATCGACGTGGTGGTCGCCGACGAGGGCGGGGGCCCCGAGTCGGGCGTGCCGGCCGCCCAGAAGCTGCTGCAGCAGGACAGGGTGAACGTGCTGGTCGGCATCGTGAACTCCGCGGTCGCGCTGGGCGTCCGCGACCTGGTCACCGACAGCAAGGTTCCGCTGATCGTGGCCAACGCCGGCGCCGACGCGATCACCGGCGCCCAGCGCTCCGACTACGTGTGGCGCACCTCGTTCGCCAACGGTGAGGTGGCCTCGGCGCTGGGCCCGTACGTCGCCGACCAGGTCAAGGGCGGCAAGGTGTACCTGGCGGCGCCCGACTATGCCGCCGGCGAGGAGGCGGTCGGGGGCTTCAAGAAGGCGTTCGAGGCCGCCGGCGGGACGGTGGCCGGCCAGGAGCTCACCCCCTTCGGCAAGACGACCAACTTCCAGCCGTACCTGGCGCGGATCGAGCGCTCGGGCGCCAAGGCCGTCTACTGCTTCTATGCCGGCGCCGAGGCGGTCGCGTTCGTCAAGCAGTACCAGCAGTTCGGGCTGGCCTCGAAGATCCCGCTGTACTGCAGCGGCTTCGCCACCGAGGGAGGCGTGCTGAAGGCGCAGGGCGACGCGGCGCTGGGCATCAAGACCTCCCTGCACTACTCGGACCAGATCGACAACCCCACCAACCAGAAGTTCGTCGCCGACTACACCGCGAAGCATGGCGACGCGCCGACGGCGTACGTGGTGCAGGCCTACGACGCCGCCGCCGTGCTCGACCAGGCGCTCGCCAAGGGCACGGCCGGCGAGGCCATCGTCGAGGGCCTCAAGGGGATCGGCGAGATCGACAGCCCACGTGGCCCCTGGCGCTTCAGCGACGGCCACGGGCCGGAGCAGACATACTATCTCCGCAACACCGAGGAGCAGGGCGGTCGGATCGTCAACGCCGTGGTGCAGCCGCTCTCGGGCGCCTGAGCAGATCCGGACCACGGCACCGTAGCCGGAGGGCGTGCGCTGGCCTGGCTGGACGATCACCTCATCACCATCGTCGACGGTGTTGCCTTTGGCGTCCTGCTGTTCACCATCGCGGTGGGGCTGTCACTGGTCTTCGGGATCATGGACGTGCTCAACCTCGCCCATGGGGCGTTGTATCTCGTCGGGGCCTACATCGCCGTCCAGTTCATCTCCGACGGCGCCGCCGGGCTCGGCGCCTACCTGATCGCCGGGCTGGTCGCGGCGCTGGTCGGCGCCACCAGCGGGGCCGGCCTGGCGGCGATGACGAGGCCGCTGGTGACACGCGGCCACCTCGATCAGGCCCTGCTCACCCTGGGGGTCGCCCTGGTCATCGGCGACCTGCTGTCGGCGCGCTACGGCAACGACGTGCGCTCGGTGCCGCCCCCGGACTTCCTGGCGGACAGCGTCGCCCTGGCCGGGCACCAGTACCCCAGCTATCGCCTCGCCGTCATCGCCGTGGGCCTGCTGCTGGCCGCGGCCATCCACCTGCTCGTCGAGCACACCCGGACCGGTGCGCTGGTCCGGGCGACGGTCGCCGACGCCCCGATGGTCAGGGCGATGGGCGTCGACACCGGCTGGCTGGTCGTCGGGGTGTTCGCGGTCGGCGCGGTGCTGGCCTGCCTGGGCGGTGTGCTCGGGGCCCCGGTGCTGGGCGCCTACCCCGGGCTGGACGAGCGCGCCCTGATCCTCGGGCTGGTCATCGTGGTGGTGGGCGGCCTGGGCTCGGTTCGGGGCGCGTTGCTGGGGGCGCTGGTCATCGGCCAGGTCGAGGTTCTCGGCGTCTCGGTGCTGCCGCAGTATGCCTCGTTCCTGGTGTTCGGGACGATGGCCCTGGTCCTGCTGCTGCGGCCGGCCGGGATGCTGGGCCGGGCGGGACCGCCGCGGTGAGCAGGACCACGGCGCCGCCGCCGATCCTCGCGCCGACGGCACCGGCCCGCCGGGCGCTGACCACGCGGGGCCTGGTCGCCGGCGGCGCGCTGCTGGTCCTGGCGCTCCTCCCGCTGTTCGCGTCGGCGAACGTCGCCGACATGCTGACCCGCGTGCTCGTCTTCGCCCTGCTGGCCATCAGTCTCGACCTGCTGACGGGCGTCGCCGGGCTGCCCTCCCTCGGCCACGCCGCGCCCTTTGGGGTCGGCGCCTACACGGCGGCGCTGGTCGCCAAGCACCTGACCACTGTGGGTCCCCTGCAGTTGCTCGCCGCGGCCGCGGCCGGCGCCGCCCTCTCCGCCTCGGTGGGCTGGCTGGTGGTGCGCGCCCGCGGGACCTACTTCCTCATGCTGACCTTGGCCGTCGGCGAGATCGTGCACGTGCTCGCCGACCGCTGGGAGGGCATCACCGGTGGGAGCAACGGCCTGGCCGGCATCCCGGCGATCACCCTGCTGCCGGGCGGTGAGTCCGTCCGGCTGGCCGGCGTGCTCTACTGGTACGTGCTGGGCGCGGTGCTGCTCGGCGCCGCCGTCCTGGTGGTGGTGTCGCGCAGCGCCTTCGGCCGTACGCTCCGCGGCATCCGGGACAACGAGGAGCGGATGCGCTCGCTGGGGTACGCCACCATCCGCGCGAAGTACGCGGTGTTCTGCATCGTCGGAGCGGCCGCCGGGGCGGCCGGCTCCCTGTGGGTCGCTCAGGCGCGGTTCGTCTCGCCCGCCGACCTGAGCTTCGAGATCTCGGCGATGGCCCTGCTCGCGGTCGTACTCGGGGGCCGGGGCAGCCTCTGGGGGGCCGCCTTCGGCGCCGCGCTGGTCGTGCTCATCCGCGACGAGCTGTCACCGCAGCTCGGCGGCCGGGGTCCGCTGGTGCTGGGCCTGGTCTTCATCGTCGCGGTGTATCTGCTGCCACGGGGCTTCGCCGGCCTGCGGTTGCCACGCCGGACCCGACACCGGGGGGACGCGCGGTGACGGCGCTGCTGCAGACCGAGGAGCTGACCCGCCGCTTCGGGAAGCTGGTCGCCGTGGACCGGGTGACCCTCACGGTCCAGGCCGGGGCGCGCCACGCCGTCATCGGGCCGAACGGGGCCGGCAAGTCGACCCTGTTCGGCCTCATCACCGGCGCCATCCGCCCCTCGGCCGGTCGGGTCCTGTTCGACGGTCACGACCTGACCCGCCGGCCCGACCACGTCCGGGCGCGCGCGGGCATGAGCCAGACCTTTCAGCACTCCAGCGTGTTCACCACCCTCTCGGTCCTCGACAACGTGGCCCTCGCCACCCAGCGGGCAGCCGGCCGCGGGATGCGGATGGTCCGCCCTGCGGGGCGGCACGCCACGGTCCAGGAGCAGGCGGCGCGGCACCTGGAGCTGGTCGGACTGGCGGACCGGGCCGCCGCGCCGGCGGGGACGCTCTCCCACGGCGAGCGACGGCAGCTCGAGGTCGCGTTGGCCCTGGCCACGTCGCCCAAGCTGCTGCTGCTCGACGAGCCCACGGCGGGCATGTCGGCTGCCGACAGCGCCCGCTTCGCCGAGCTCATCGAGGCACTGGGGCCGGAGGTCACCGTGCTGATCGTCGAGCACGACCTCGATGTGGTGTTCCGCCTGGCCACTCGGGTGACCGTGCTGCACCTGGGAAAGATCCTGGCCGAGGGCGCGCCGGCCGAGGTCAGGTCCGACCAGGCGGTGCAGCGGGCCTATCTCGGCGACGCGGTCTTCGACGAGCTGTTCGGGGCGGCGCCATGACCGCGCTGCTCGAGGTGAGCGCGCTGCGCGCCGGCTACCAGGGCAGCGTCGTGCTCCACGACGTCGACTTCACCGTGCGGGAGGGCCAGGCCGTGGCCCTGCTCGGCCGCAACGGGGTCGGCAAGAGCACCTTCCTCGCCACGGTGATGGGCCTGCTCAAGCCGATCTCGGGCAGCGTGCGGCTGCAGGGCCGCGAGTTGGCCGGCGCGCCGGCCAACGTGGTCGCCCGGGCGGGCGTGGCCATCGTCCCCCAGGGCCGCCGCGTGTTCGCCGACCTGACCGTCGAGCAGAACCTCCAGGTGGCGGTCCGCCGCGGCGTCACCGGCCCGTGGACCACCGAGCGTGTCTACGAGCTGCTGCCCCGGCTTGCCGACCGCCGGCGCCACCGGGGCGACCAGCTCTCCGGCGGCGAGCAGCAGATGCTGGCGATCGCCAGGGCGCTGCTGCTCAACCCCCGGCTGCTGCTGCTGGACGAGCCGTCCGACGGCCTCGCACCCACCGTGGTGACCCAGGTCATTGAGCTGATCGCCGGGCTGCGACAGGAGGGCCACTCGGTCCTGCTGGTCGAGCAGGACCTGCGCGTGGCCGTCTCCCTCGCCGAGGAGATCGCGGTGATGCGCAAGGGGCAGATCGTGCACCGGGCGCCGACGCCCGAGTTCCGCAGCGACCCCACCCTCGCCCGGCAGCTCCTCGGCGTCTGACGTGGCTCGACTATCCGGTCAGTCAGATGGCAACATACGGATCTGGTCGGGGCTCCCGGCCGCATCGCGACGGCGAAGGGATGAGCATCGTGGCCGACATGTGGATAGGCGGGACCGCGACGGCCGGCACCGGATCGCCCATCGCGGTCGCCAACCCGGCGACCGGCGAGACCATCGAGGAGGTCACCGCCGCGACGGGGGAGGAGGTCGACACCGCGGTCGGGGCCGCCGCGGAGGCGTTCGTGGCCTGGCGGCGCACCGATACCGTCGAGCGGGCGGGTCACCTGCGCCGGCTCGCCGACCTCGCCGAGGACCACACGAACGAGCTGGTCGCCCTGCTCACCCGCGAGCAGGGCAAGCCGACGCTGGAGGCCCAGGGCGAGCTGCGGCATTTCCTGGCCGGCCTGCGCTACTACGCCGAGGCCGCCACCAAGGTCCGCGGCAGCTACCAGGAGCTGCCCAGCCAGTTCGGCCCGGCCTACGGCCTGGTCGTGCGGCGTCCCCTCGGGGTGGTGGGAGCGATCACGCCGTGGAACTTCCCCCTCACCCTGCTCGCCAACAAGGTCGGACCCGCCTTGGCCGCGGGCAACACCGTGGTCGCCAAGCCGGCCGAGACGACCCCGCTGACCACCCTGCGCGTGGCGCAGCTGGCCACCGAGGCCGGCCTGCCGCCCGGCGTGCTCAACGTGATCACCGGCGGGCCGGAGACCGGCGAGGCCCTGGTCGCCCATCCGGTCGTGCGCCGAGTCGCCTTCACCGGCCAGACGGCCACCGGCCAGCGGATCATGGAGCTGGCCGGGCCGGCGCTCAAGCACGTCAGCCTGGAGCTGGGCGGCTCCGACCCGACGATCGTGCTCGGCGACGCCGACCTGGACGCCGCCGTCAAGAACATCCAGATCGGCCGCTACTGGAACTGCGGGCAGGCGTGCCTGGCGCCCAAGCGGGCGTTCATCCAGGCCGAGGTCTACGACGCGTTCGTCGACCAGCTGGTCGCCCGCGTCGGCCGCTACGAGCCCGGGCCCGGCGACACCCGCGCCGAAAAGCCGAAGCTGCGGATCGGTCCACTGCACACCGCCGCCCAGCGCGACCTACTGGTCGCCCAGCTCAAGGACGCCGTCGACCGTGGCGCCAAGGTGCTGGCCGGCGGGGAGGCGCTGGAGGGGCCAGGACACCTCTTCCAGCCGGCCGTGGTGGTCGACGCCCCGGCCGACTCGCGGCTGGCCACCGAGGAGGTCTTCGGCCCGGTCCTTCCCGTGTGGAAGGTGGATGACCTCGACGAGGCCATCGAGCGGGCCAACGCCAGCCAGTATGGGCTGGGATCGTCGATCTGGACCCGCTCAGCGGTCGCGATCGACCGGGCCACCCGGGAGCTGGAGGCGGGGGTGACCTGGGTGAACCAGCTCCACTATGGCTATGACGAGCTGCCGTTCGGTGGCACCAAGCAGAGCGGGTTCGGCCGCGAGCATGGGCTGGAGGCGCTCGCCGAGTACACGGAGCCCAAGTCGGTCGTCGTCGGCGGCCTTGCCTGACGGACGGCCGAGCGGATGGGAGGAGCAGCGATGTCGGTGACCGCCAGCGTCGAGGACGGGGTCGGCTGGATCACGCTGGACCGCCCGCCCGCCAACAGCTACGACCCGGCCTTCCTGGAGGAGCTGGACGACGCGATCGGCGGGGTCGCCGCCGCCGGCGTGGCGGTCGGGGTGGTCAGGTCGGCCAGCGAGAAGTTCTTCTCCGCCGGCGCGGACGTCAAGGGGTTCCTGGCGCGTTCCGCCGACGAGAACATGGCCATGGTCCGCCGCGCCCACCAGGTGTTCGACCGCTTCGCCGCCGAGGCGCCGGTGTTCATCGCCGTGATCGCGGGACACGCGCTCGGCGGCGGCTTCGAGATCGCGCTGGCCTGCGATATCCGCGTCGCCGCCGAGGGCAGCTACCGGCTCGGCCTGCCGGAGGTGACCCTCGGGCTGCTGCCCGGCACGGGCGGCACCCAGCGTCTGCCCCGCCTGATCGGAATCGGCCGGGCGTTGGAGCTGATGACGACCGGTCGCGCCGTCACCCCCGAGGAGGCCGAGCGGCTGGGGATGGTCGACCGGTTGGTTCCCGCCGACGAGCTGGACCGCACCGTGGCCGAGCTGGCGGCCAAGCTCGGGGGCGGCGCGCCGCTCGCCATCGCCGCCGTCAAGCGCGCCGCGCGCCAGGGCCTCGACCGTCCTCTCGCCGACGGCCTGCAAACCGAGCTCACGCAGCTTGCCCCGCTGTTCGCCTCCGAGGACGCCCGTGAGGGCATGACGGCGTTCACCGAGAAGCGGCCACCCAAGTACGCCGGCCGCTGAGGAGGACGGCATGGCTCGCGCGCAGGTCGCGGTCGAGGATCCCACGGAGCTGTCGCCCCGCGCCCAGGCGCTGCTGCGCAGCTCGTACCGGGTGATCACCCGCCAGGGCAGCCATCGACTGTCGCTGCAGGACGTGGCCGACGAGGCGGGCGTCAGCAAGGGCATGGTCCTCTACTACTTCAAGACCAAGGAGAACCTCTTCCTCACGACCATGCGCTATGCCCTGGAGCGGACCGGCGCCCGCATCCGGGAGCGGATCGCCGGCGTGGACGACCCCCACCGGGTGATCGCCGCGCTGATCGACGCCATTTTCATCGACGCCGAGCGCAACCGCGACTTCTACCTGCTCTACGTCGACCTTGTCGAGCATGCCGCCAGGGTGCCGTCGTTCGGCCAGGTTTCCAGCCTCGCCACGGAGATCATCAACGGCCTGTACGAGGAGCTGATCCGCGACGGCGTGGCGCGAGGCGGCTTGGCGGTGGAAGATCCCGCCGAGGCCGCGGCCGCCATGCGGGCCCTGATCGACGGGACCTTCCTGACCTGGCTCCCGCGGGAGGACTGGCGGGAATCCCACCCACGCTTCAAGGCGCTCTGCCACGCCAGCCTGCTGCGGCTCCTGGGCGTCGACCGGAGCCCGGCGCCATGACCGAACCGGGCGGGCCCCAGCTGCTCGGCTTCGCCACCCGGATCGGCATCCGGCTGCTCTCGGCGACCGCCGAGGAGGTGGTGGCCGAGCTCGAACCCGACGACCGGCACCTCGACCCGGCCGGCGACGTCCACCACGGCGTCTACGCCTCGCTGGTGGAGACCACCGCCAGCGTCGGCGCCTGGCTGGCGGTGGAGGG
>DATABK010000017.1:0-3182 GCA_036259695.1 Actinomycetes bacterium
CGCCGAGGGAGCGCTGGAGCCGGAACGCCTCGGCGAGCCCGTCCCGGCCGGCCTCGGTGCCGCACAGCAGCAGGTAGCCGGTCTGGTGGAAGCCGAGCAGGCCGGTGGCGGCGTCCAGGCGCTCCAGCTCGGCGATGGAGAAGGCCGAGAACTCGATGTTGGCCCTGGTGGTGAACTGGGCGCGGACGCCGCCGTTGGCCCGCGAGGACGAGCCCTGGCCGACCGACGCCTCCCGCTCCAGGACGACCACCCGGTCGACCCCGGCCAGGCGGAGCTCGCGGGCCACCGACAGCCCGATGACCCCGCCTCCGACGACGGCGACGTCGACGGTCTCGGGCACGGTGCCCGGCCCGTCAGGCGACCGGGGCCAGGCGCGCCCTGGCCCTGGTGGCCAGGTTCTCGGCCAGGCCGAGCAGGCCGACCCCGAGCAGCAGATGGATGACCTGGATGATCCAGTGGGCCGAGCCGGGGAGCAGCTCCCGCTGGGTCAGGCCGACGATCGGCGTGATCAGGCCCCAGACGGCGGCCACGGCGACCAGGCCAGCCGGCACCCCGGCCCGGTGGGCCAGGGCGGCCAGGGTCCAGAGGGCGAGCACGAGCAGCATCCCGAGCAGCTGGTGCAGGTCGACCAGGCCGAGGGCGTTGCCGGTCCAGAAGGCCAGCCCGAGCAGGAGCTGGATGACGCCGGCGACGCGGATGAACATCTGGAGACCGGTGATGGTGGATCGCATGCGCTTGCTCCTCTCGGTGGGGCGTCAGGATAGCCAGCCCGGGCGGACCAGGCCGGACTCATACGCGAAGACGACCAGCTGGGCCCGGTCACGGGCCCCGAGCTTGACCATGGCCCGGCTGACATGGGTCTTGGCCGTGGCCGGGCTCACGACCAGCTTGGCCGCGATCTCGTCGTTGGACAGGCCGGCCGCGACCAGCCCCATGACCTCGCGCTCGCGGTCGGTCAGCTGGCCCAGCTCGGGGGACGGCCGCGGCTCCCTGGCCCGGGTCGCGAACTCGGCCACCAGCCGCCGGGTCACTCCCGGGGAGAGCAGGGCGTCCCCGGAGGCGACGGCCCGGACCCCGCGGATCAGGTCGGCCGGCTCGGTGTTCTTGACCAGGAAGCCGCTGGCCCCGACGCGCAGGGCCTCGAACACGTACTCGTCGAGGTCGAAGGTGGTCAGGATGACGATCCGGACCCCGGCCAGCAGGTCGTCGGCGGCGATGGCCCGGGTCGCCTCCAGTCCGTCGAGGCCGGGCATGCGGATGTCCATCAGCACCACGTCGGGCCGCAGGGCCCTGGCCAGGCGGACCGCCTCCTCGCCGTCGGCGGCCTCGCCGACCACCTCGATCCCCTCCTGGGCGTCCAGCAGGGCCCGGAACCCGGCCCGGACGAGCGCCTGGTCGTCGGCCAGCAGGACCCGGATCACGGGCTGCCCCCTTCCGCGCCGTCGAGGGGGAGGTGGGCCCTGACGCGGAAGCCGCCGCCGGGGCGGGGGCCGGTGTGCAGCTCGCCGCCGAGGGCGGCGACCCGCTCGCGCATGCCGCGGATGCCGTTGCCGCCCGGGCTCCCGGCCGCCGGCGGCCCGCGGCCGTCGTCGTCGACCTGCAGGGTCAGGTCCCCGTCGCCGTAGCGGACGAGCACGGTGGCGCTGGCCGGCCCGGCGTGGCGGGTCACGTTGGTGAGCGACTCCTGGACGATCCGGAAGGCGGCCAGGTCGGTCCCGGCGGGCAGGGGCCGGGGCGTCCCCTCGACCCGGGCCGTCACCTGGAGCCCGGTCGCCTCGGCCCCGGCGACCAGGCTGTCCAGGTGGGCCAGGCCGGAGGCGGGGGCCCGCGGCGGCGCCTCGTCGCCCTGGCGGAGCACGTCCAGGACCGAGCGCAGCTCCCCGAGCGCGTCGTTGGAGGCCTGCTTGATGGCGACCAGGGCGCTGCGGGACTGGCCCGGCTGCTCATCCATCAGGTGCAGGGCCACGCCGGCCTGGACGTTGATCAGGGAGATGTTGTGGGCGAGGACGTCGTGGAGCTCGCGGGCGATGCGCATGCGCTCTTCGCCGGCCCGGCGCCTGGCCTCCTCGGCCCGGGTCCGCTCCGCGGCCTGGCGCCGCTGGCGGGCGGCCAGGGCGACCTCGGCCACGACCAGGACCAGCAGCAGCCAGCCCAGGTGGGCGGCGATCGAGAGCGGTGTGGCGGGCTCGGCCCGGCCGAGCAGGGCGGCCAGGGTGAAGTAGGCGGCCAGGCCGACGAAGGCGGTGATCCAGGCGGCCCGCCTGGCCCCGCCGGTCACCGCCGTCCAGATGGCCACGATCAGGGCGAGCCAGGCCGGCCCGTAGGGGTAGCCGAGGCCGAAGTAGACGACGTTGGACGCCATCACCACGGCCAGGGCGAGGGCCGGAACGCGCCGCCGCCACAACAGGGCGACCGCCCCGGTGGCCAGGAGCAGGTAGGCGAGCAGGTCCAGCGGCTGGCGGTCCGGCTGCCTGTGGGCGGCCGCGGTGGTCAGCCCGAGCTGGACCACCCCGACCAGCACGGCCACGGCCACGTCGGTCGGCCGGCCCGGCGGCACGATCCCGAACAGCCCCCGCTCCGGCGGGGCGTCCAGCTCCCTGGTGGTGCGCATGGAGGAACGGTAGGCCACCCCGGCGACCCCCGTCATCGACCCCCGGGCGCCAGCCCCCCTACCCCGGCGGGAGTAGCGGCCGCACGACCACTACTCCCGCCGGCGCAGGGGCCTAGATCGACCGCTGGTACGCCCGGAAGGCGCGGGTGGCCAGCCAGGTGCACATCAGACAGAGGGCGGTCAGGAGGCCGGCCCGGCTCAGCACCAGGCCCCAGTCGGGGGTGGCGGTCAGGGCTTCGCGGCCGGCCTGGACGGTCCACTCGACCGGGTTGTAGCGGGCCACCGTCTGGATCCAGCCGGGCATGAGGTCGCGCTGCATGAAGGCCGAGGACAGGAACGTCAGGGGCAGCAGGACGAAGTTGGAGGCGGCGATCACCGTCTCCTCCTTGCGGGCCAGCAGGGCCATGCCGTTGGAGAGGGCGCCCAGCGACCCCCCGAGCAGGGCCGAGCAGGCGACCAGCACGGCCAGGCCGGTGACCCCGCCCGGGAAGCGGGCCCCGACGAGCAGGCCGAGCCCGATCACGATCAGGGACTGGATGAGCGAGACGATGGCCAGCTGGACCAGCCGCCC
>DATABK010000018.1:0-4319 GCA_036259695.1 Actinomycetes bacterium
GATCGCGGCGCCAACCCCATCCGCCTGCCGGTGCACGTCGACGAGCAGCTGGGACAGCTGCGGCGGGCCCAGGCGCGGCTGGCCGAGCTGCTGGGCCGGGAGCCCTCCACCGACGAGCTCGCGGGCGAGCTGCGGCTCCCGGTGGACGGTGTGGTCCGGCTGCAGGGTGTGACGCAGGCCGTCACCTCCCTGGACACCCCGGTCGGCGACGACGGCACCGCCCTCCAGGACCTGCTGGAGGACGACTCGGCCGCCGGCCCGGCCGAGTTGGCCGTGGAGGCGGTCGGGCGCGAGGTCCTCGAGCACGTGCTGGCCGCCCTGCCGGAGCGGGCCCGGCAGGTGCTGGTCCTGCGCTTCGGCCTCGACTCCGGCACCCCGCGGACCCTGGAGGAGGTCGGCGCGGTCATGGGCGTCTCGCGCGAGCGGGCCCGCCAGATGGAGCGCAGGGCCCTGGCCGCCCTGCGCAGCCCCGAGGTCCGCGCCCGCCTGGAGGACCTGGTCGCCGCCTGAACGCAAACAGCAGACCGCAGGTGTGATACGAACAGGGTATGACCGCCAGGTTCATCAACCCGGAGGCGCTCCACCGGCCCTTCGGCTACACCCATGTCGTCGAGGTCGAGGCGGTCGCCGTCATCGCCGAGGACCGGGGTCCCGATCGCTGAGGCCACGGCCGACTGGCTGCTGACCAGCGACGAGCGGGGCAACCCGGCGACCGCGATCGACAGTGAGCACGTCGACGGGCGTGCCTGGACGGCCGGGAACCGCGTGACCGTGCACGTCGACGGGGCGGCCTACTTCTCGCGGCTGCACGAGCTGCTGTCGAAGCTGGAGGACGGCGACTGGCTGTACCTCACCGACTGGCGGATCGACGCCACCCGTCAGCTGGACGGGGTCGGGACCGAGCTGGGCCCGCTGCTGGCCCGGCTGGCCCGCCGGGGGGTCGGCATCCGGGGGCTGCTGTGGCGCTCCCACCCGGCCCTGATCCACTTCAACCAGGACGCCAACCGGGTGCTGAGCACGATCGTCAACCGGGCCGGCGGGCAGCTGGTGGCCGACCAGCGGGTGCGCCGCTTCGGCAGTCACCATCAGAAGCTGCTGGTGGTCCACTGCCCGGACGAGCCGGGGCGCTGTATCGCGTTCGTGGGCGGGATCGACCTGTCCCGCGGCCGCCGCGACGACCCGGCCCATCTCGGGGACACCGACCCGGTCCGGATCGACCCGCGCTACGGGCACCGGCCGCCCTGGCACGACCTCCAGCTGGAGCTCCACGGGCCGGCCGTCCTGGACGTCGACCTCACCTTCCGGGAGCGGTGGGAGGACCGCACCCCGACCGACCACCGCAACCCGCTCCGGGCGGTGTGGCGGCGGGTCAGCCACGAGCCCAGGCGCCGGGAGCTGCTCCTGCGCCGGCTGCCGCCACCCAAGGTCGGCTCCCATACCGTGCAGGTGCTGCGCACCTACCCGGCCCGGCACCGGGCGATCCCGTTCGCGCCCGACGGCGAGCGCAGCATCGCCCGGGCCTACCTCAAGGCGCTGGCCCGGGCCCGGTCGCTGGTCTACATCGAGGACCAGTACCTGTGGGGGACGCTGATCGCGGACGCCCTCGGGGCCGCCCTGCGCGCCTCGCCCGAGCTGCGCATGATCGTCGTGGTCCCCCGCTACCCGGACCGCGACGGGCGGGTCTCCGGCCGGGCCGCGCGGGCCGCCCAGTGGCGGGCGGTCAACAACCTGGTGACCACCGGGGGCCCGCGGGTGGCCGTGTACGACCTCGAGAACGACCACGGCACGCCGATCTACGTCCACGCCAAGGCCGTGATGATCGACGACGTGTGGGCGATGGTGGGCTCGGCCAACCTCAACCGGCGGTCCTGGACCCACGACTCCGAGGTCGCCTGCGCGGTCCTGGACTCCGAGCGCGACCCGCGCCACCCGGCCGACCCCGGCGGGCTCGGTGACGGCGCCCGGGTGTTCGCCCGCGACCTCCGGCTCCGCCTGTGGCGTGAGCATCTGGGGCGCGGGCCCGGGGACGACGACCGCGAGCTCCTCGACCCGGTGGCCGGCTTCGACCTGTGGCGGGCGACGGCGGCCCGCCTGGAGGCCTGGCATCAGGGCGGCAACCGCGGCCCCCGCCCGCCCGGCCACGTCCGCCCCCACGAGGTGGAGCTGGCCCCGGCCCTCAAGGCCCGCTGGGCGGCGGCCCTGTACCGGGTGGCCATCGACCCCGACGGCCGGCCCCTGCGCCTGCGCCGTGACACCTCGCTGTAGCCGCGACGGCACCGGGGGCCGGTGGCTAGGCTCTCGGCCGAGACCGGCCGAGGAGGCGCGATGAGCTTCACAGAGACGATGGAGCAGGTGGCCAGAGGCGTCGAGATCGTCGGGATCGTGACGCTGGTGCTGGGCCTGCTGCTGGCCCTGTTCCGGGCCGGGAGAACCCTGCTCGGAGGTCAGGGCGGTGAGGAGGCCTACCGGGTCGTCCGGACCGTCTTCGGCCGGAGCATCCTGCTTGGCCTCGAGTTCCTGGTGGCCGCCGACATCATCCGGACCGTGGCCGTCGACCCCTCCCTGGAGAACGTCGGCGTCCTGGGCGTCATCGTGCTGATCAGGACGTTCCTGAGCTTCTCCCTGGAGGTAGAGATAGACGGCACCTGGCCCTGGCGGCGCGCGCAGCACGAGGAACGACATGGACGGGCGAAAGCAGTGGAGTGACCTCAGCAGCGGCCAGCGGCGCTCCATCATCGCCGCCGGCGCGCCGAGGGCGGTGGTCAGACCGTGCCGAAGGCGGCCGACGTGTGGGCGGTGACGGCGCGGTGGACGTGGCCGGCCAGGAGCTGGCCTCGACCTTGGAGTCCTGCGCACAGCGCCTGACAGCCTGCGAGCACTCCGTCAAGCGAATCGCTACCGCGTGTCGAGGAACTCCCTGGCCAGCCGCTTGGGGGCGCGGGCCAGCCAGGCCTCGACGAGGAGCTCCTCGAGGTCGGCGGGGTGCACGTGGTCCAGCTGGACGAGGATTGCCGGGAAGCCGTTGAAATGCGGGGTCGTGAACCAGGTGTCGCCGCCCTCGGCCAGGAGGGCCTCCTTGGCGCCGAGGTCGGGGACGCGGGCGGCCAGGACCGGGCCCTGGGGGGCCGCGTCGCCGAGGGCCTGGAGGTCGCCCCGGCGCAGGGGACGCTCCCAGGCGAAGGTCTTGTCCTTGACGTCCCAGGCCAGCAGGCCCTCCCGTGCGACCCGCTCGGTCGTCTGGGGCAGGGCCAGGGCCAGCCGGCGCACGTCGTCCCAGGTGGCCATGGCTATCTCGTCGGGACGGTGCCGCAGGTGATGTTGGCCGAGGTGGCGGTCATGGCGCCGGCGTGGTCGGAGGCCATGAAGGCGGCGACGTTGCCGACCTCGGCCAGGGTGGTCAGGCGGTTCAGCTGGGTGCTTCGCCGCATCCAGGCGATGAGCTCGGCGCGGGTCATGCCCTGCTCGGTGTCGGTGCCGTAGGCGGGGAACCGGTCGATGTCGGACAGGGCCTCGGGCAGGCCGGTGGTCTGGAGCCAGACGACCCGCACGCCGTGGCGGCCCAGCTCGCAGGCCCACTGGCGGCACTGGCTCTCGATGGCGTCGAAGGCGACCCCGGTGCCGCCGATCTCGGGGATGGAGAGGCGGGCGGTGGTGGCGGTGATGGCCATGATGACCCCCGACCCCTGCCTGGTCATGTGGCGGGCGGCCGCCCTGGTGGTCAGGAAGTGGGTTCGCACGGCCACCTCGACCGGCCGGGCGAAGTCGGCGAACGACAGCTCGAGCAGGGGCAGTCCGTGCCGGTCGTCGCGGCCGGTGGCGTTGAAGGAGATGTCGATGCCGCCGGCCCTGGCCGCGACGGCGTCGGCGTGCTCGTCCACCGCCCGTTCGTCGAGCGCGTCGACCTGGGCCGTCTCCACCGCCCCGCCGGCGTCGGCGATCTCGGCGGCCGCCTCGTCCAGGGTGGCCAGGGTCCGGCCGGCCAGGAAGACCCGCGCCCCCTCGCGGGCGAAGGCGCCGGCCACGGCCCGGCCGACCGACCCGGCTCCGCCGTAGACCACGGCGTTCTTGTCCTTTAGCAGCATGTTCGTCCTCTTCCTGTCGGGTTCGCGATCGAGCACCCGCAGCATAGAGTCCTTCCATGACCGACCTGCCGACCGGGACCGTGACCTTCCTGTTCACCGACATCGAGGGCTCCACCGGCCTGCTCCAGACCCTCGGCGACCGGTACCCGGCGGTCCTGGACGAGCATGCGGCGATCATCCGGCGAGCCGTCGCCGAGGACGGCGGGGTCGAGGTCAGCACCCACGGCGACGCCTTCT
>DATABK010000019.1:0-3269 GCA_036259695.1 Actinomycetes bacterium
ACGGCCCTGTCCCGCACCCCGGCCGGCGGCCGCTGGACCTTCGAGGCCTACGCCCAGGGGTGGCGGGCGGCCCACCAGCTCGAAGAGGACGCCCGCCCGGGAGGGCGGCTGGCCGCCTGGTACCTGCGGCTGCCCTATGCCTTGGGGGCGCCGCTGGCCCGGGCCGGGGCCGACCCCGACCTGGTCACCCTGGCCGCCCTCTGGGTGGCGCTGGTGGCCGGGTGGGCGGCCACGCTCGGGCCGGGGTGGGCGGCCGCCGCGGGCGCGCTCACGTTCCTGGCCGGGGTCGCCGACTCGGTCGACGGGGCGGTGGCCGTCCTGCAGCGCCGGGCCAGCACCTTCGGGTTCGTCTGGGACTCGACCGCCGACCGGCTGGCCGACCTGGCCCTGATCGCCGGGCCGGTGGCCCTGGTCGCGACCCGGGCCGGCCCCGGCTGGGGGGCGGCCGCGGTGGCCGCCGGGACGGCCGCGGCCGGCCTGCTGCTGCTGCTCGAGTACGTCCGCGCCCGCGCCCAGGCCGGGCAGGTGGCGGCCGCCTGGACGCTGGCCACCCCGGGCGAGCGGCCGACCCGGGTGATCGTCCTCGGCCTGGCCGGCCTGGCCGTGGGCGCGGCCCAGCTGGGCGGCGACGGCCTGGCCGGCGCCGCCCTCGACCTCGGCTATCCCCTGGCCCTGGCCGCCCTGGCCCTGCTCGAGGCGGCCGGCTGCGTCCAGCTCCTGCTGGCCGTCCGCCACGCCCCGGCGCCCCTACGGTAGGCTCCCAGGTCTCGGGAGGCGCGAACGCCCACAACCCCATATCCTCGGAATCGACATGCTGGAATCGATCAAGCAACCGAGCGACCTGCGGCGGCTCAGCGGCGACGAGCTCACCGAGCTCGCCGCCGAGATCCGTGACTTCCTGGTCCGGGCGGTGGCCGTCCGCGGCGGCCACCTCGGCCCCAACCTCGGCGTCGTCGAGCTCACCATCGCCCTGCACCGGGCCCTCGACTCGCCCGTGGACCGGATCGTCTGGGACACCGGCCACCAGGCGTACGTGCACAAGCTGCTCACCGGCCGCCAGGACGACTTCTCCGGCCTGCGGACCATGGGCGGCCTCTCCGGCTACCCGTCACGGGCCGAGAGCCCCCACGACGTGATCGAGAACTCCCACGCCTCGACCGCCCTCGGCTACGCCCTCGGCCTGGCCGAGGCCCGCCGGGCCGGGCAGGGCGAGGGCCGGGTGGTGGCGGTGGTCGGCGACGGCTCGCTGACCGGCGGGGTCGCCCTGGAGGCGCTCAACCTGATCGGCCACCGCAAGCCCGACCTGCTGGTGATCCTCAACGACAACGGCCGCAGCTACGCCCCGACCGTCGGCGGCCTGGCCGGCCACCTGGCCCCGTTCCGGCTCCACCCTGGCTACGAGGCCCTGAAGAAGGGCGTCGAGGAGACGTTCGGCCGGGTGCCGCTGGTCGGCGAGGGCATGGTCGAGGCGGCCAAGCGGGTCAAGGAGGGGGCCAAGGCCCTGGTCGCCCCCCGGGTCGTGTTCGAGGACCTGGGCTGGCAGTACGCCGGGCCGGTCGACGGCCACGACCTGGCCGCCCTGGAGAAGGCCATCGACCACGCCAAGCGGGTCCCGGGCCCGGTCCTGCTCCACGTCATCACCCAGAAGGGCCGCGGCTACCCGCCGGCCGAGGAGCACGAGGAGGACAACTTCCACTCCCTCGGCGCCTTCGACCCGGCGACCGGGCGGGTCCTGCCCAAGTCGGGGGACGAGGTCGCCTTCACCGACGTGTTCGGCCAGGCCCTGCTGGACGAGGCCCGCCGCCACCCGGAGCTGGTGGCCATCTCGGCCGCCATGCTCGGGCCGACCAAGCTGACGGTGATGCAGCGGGAGTTCCCCGAGCGGGTGTTCGACGTCGGCATCGCCGAGCAGGTCGGGGTGACCATGGCCGCCGGCATGGCCCTCCAGGGGCTGCGGCCGGTCTGCGCCATCTACTCGACCTTCCTCCAGCGGGCCTTCGACCAGGTGATGATGGACGTGGCCCTGCACCGGCTGCCGGTGATCTTCGTGCTCGACCGCTCCGGCATCACCGGCGAGGACGGCTCCTCCCACCACGGCGTCTACGACGTCACCTGGCTGCGGGAGATCCCCAACCTGGTCATCGCCTCCCCGCGCGACGGCAACGAGCTGCGCCGGGCCCTGGCCACGGCGATCGCCCACACCGGCGGGCCGTTCGCGATCCGGTTCCCCAAGTCGACCACGCCCAGGCTCACCGTCTCGGGCCCGGTCCGCAAGCTCAAGCTGGGCGCCTGGGACGTCCGCACCCGCGGCAGGGACGTGCTCCTGCTCGGCCTGGGCAAGCTGGCCGCGACCTGCGAGGAGGCGACCCGGCTGCTGAAGCAGGACGGGATCAGCGTGACCCTGGCCGACCCCCGCTGGGTCAAGCCGCTCGACCCGCGCCTGGGCGCGGTGGCCGCCACCCACCGGCTGGTCGCCACCGTCGAGGACAACGTGCTCGCCGGCGGGTTCGGCTCGGCCGTGGCCGAGGTCTTGGCCGACGAGGAGGTGGCCACGCCGCTGCTGCGCCTGGGCATCCCCGACCAGTTCCTGCCCCACGGCAAGCGCGAGGTCCTCCTGGCCGAGCTCGGCCTGGACGCCGTCGGCATCGCCGAACGGGTCGGCAAGGCCCTGCACCGCCTGGAGCCCTGACCCGCTCCGGGGGACTACAGCCGGGCCACCAGCCCGAGCAGGGCGTCGGCGACGGCGACCGGGTCGGCCAGCGGGTGGAAGTGGCCGGCGTCCAGGGAAGCGGTCGGCCAGCCCCTGGCCGCGGCGGCCGCGAGCCAGTGGTCATAGGCCGGCGACAGCCGCAGGAACCCGCAGGGCGCGTCCGGCCAGCCGGGGGCCGGCGGCAGCGGCTCGGTGAAGAAGGCCAGGTCCCGCGGCCGCAGCGACCCGAGCAGGGCCGCCCGGGCGGCCGGGTCGGGGACCAGCGGCGCCAGGTCGGCGTCGCCCCAGGCCGGGAACCTGCCGCCCCGCTCCAGCTCGGCCCGGAACGCCGCCGCCATCTCCGGGTCCTCGGCGGCCAGCAGGTCCAGCCGGGTCGCCCCGTCCTCGGGCAGCCCGGCGTCGCAGAACAGGTACCCGCCGGCGGGCTCGCCCCGGGCCGCCAGCCCGGCCCCGACCGCGCCCAGCAGCGGCCCGGCCCCGCTGTGGCCGACCAGCACCGGCGGACCGGCCCGGGAGGCCGTCGCGGCCAGCGTCCCGGCGACCGCCTCGTCCACGTACC
>DATABK010000020.1:0-2481 GCA_036259695.1 Actinomycetes bacterium
GGGGCGCGTCGCTGCGTTCTAGCGGACCGGCCGGGCCGGTTCCAGCGGGCCGATGCCGGTGCCGAACCGCTCGTCGGCCAGCGCGAACGCGGCCACGGCGAGCGGCGCCACCGGCGGGCCGGCGGGCACGCGTTCCGGGTCCAGACGCAGGCGCACGAACCCGCCGACACCGGAGGGGCCGAAGGTGAGGGTCCCGTCCGGCTGCTGCCCGTTGGCGGCCAGCCGGCAGGTGCCGTCCTCGAACGCCACCGCCACCTCCTCCACGGCCTCACTGGGCCCGCTGGAGGTCACCGTCCAGGCGCCGCCGGCGCGAGCCCGGTCGGCGGCCTCCAGCACCTGGTGCTCCAGGTCGTCGGGGCCGTAGGCCAGCGTCTCGCCCTCGATCAGGGCCCGGTCGAGCAGGGGGACCGGCAGGTCCGGCAGGTCGCTGGTCATCATTGCCAGTCCGGCGCCGAGGCGCGGGTTGAGCTCGGTCGGCAGGAACCCGTCGGCTGTCAGCACCCCGTCGACGGTGAACGCCCCGCGGTAGCCCACCCGTTGGCGCAGTCCGTCCCCGACCTGGCGGGCCAGGTCGCGCATGACCTCCCGGTCGGCGGCGGGCGGGTCCCAGAAGGTCGCCGCTCCCGCGTACCGCAGCCGGTTCGACCCGGGCTGGCGCAAGGTGACCATCTCGACCGGCCGGAACGCCGCCACCCCGCTCGGGAACACCATGCCATGGATGCTGCACGGGATCCCCTCCAGGAACGGCATCACCCGGACCCGGTCGCAGCGCTCGCCCAGGAACCGGGCGGCCTCGGCCGCGTCCGCCTCGTCCCGCACCCAGCGCAGGAGCTGGGCCCCGCCGTTGAACCCCTGGCGGGCGTCGCCCGCCCAGGCCGTGCCGGCGCCCCGGTCCAGCCGCCCGGCCGCCGCCCGGAGGGCCTCCGGATCGGCCGCCACCACCGCCGACGGCGCCCTGGTCACGCCCAGCTCGTCCCAGAGCTGGTCGACGACGACCTTGTCCTCCAGCCGCCGCCACTCGGGCCGGCGGGGCCCGTAGACCCGCCGACCGGCGATCTGGGGCAGCTCGTTGAACATCGGGCTCAGGACCAGCGCCCGCCGCTCCGGGTCCCACCGGTCGAGCGCGTCCGCGACCTCGGCCGGCAGGAGCCGCAGCAGCCGCATGGCCGCCCGGATCTCGGCCAGGACGTCGGGTGCCCGCAACTCGACCACGACCCACTCCGCCTCGTCCGCCCCCGGGACCTCCCCCGTCCCCACCCCGGTGGCGAGCAGGAACGGCCGTTCCGCCCCCACCTCCCGCAGCCGTCGGCACATCCCGGTCAGCGCCGCCAACGGCCCCCCGGTCAGCACCACCTTCCGCCCGGCGAACACCGGCCGTAGCTCGTCGCTCAGCGTGGGCACGCGGAATCGCACCTCCGATGCGGGGCCCCCGGAGGGCGAGCGTAGCCCACCGTCGGGGGCGGGGCGACCGGCTGTCCACAGGGTCTAGGCGCCGCCGGCCATGGCCGGGCGGGGGAGCTCCTCGGGGTTGACGAGGACGTCGACCAGGGCCGGCCCGGGGGCCGCGAAGGCCTGTTCGACGGCCGGGCCGACGTCGGCGGCGTGCTCGACCCGGAGGCCGAGGGCGCCGTTGGCGTTGGCCCAGGTGGCGAAGTCGGCCGGGCCGCCAGGGCCGCCGTTGTCGCCGGCGCGCAGGCGGCGGCCGAGCGAGGAGACGTTGCTGACCACGACCTTGACCGGCAGGCGGTACTGGACGGCGGTCAGCAGCTCGCCCATGACCTTGGCGAACCCGTCGGAGCCGGTGACGGCGATGCAGGCCCGGCCGGGATGGGCCCACTGGGCGGCGATGGCATAGGGCACGCCGGCGGCGATCGTGGCCAGGTTGGCCGAGAGCAGGTAGTGGCGGTCCCCGCGGACGTCGAAGTGCCGGGCCGACCAGGTCGCGACCGTGCCCGAGTCGGAGGCGAGGATGGCGTCGGAGGCGGCGCACCGGTCGACGACCCGCATCAGGTACTGGGGCTGGATCGGGTCGCGGGACTGGTCCTCGAGCTCGTCCAGCCGCCGCCGCCAGGCGGCCATGCCCGCCTGGGCCTGGGCCAGGAACCCGCGGTCGGCCTTGCGGTGGAGGAGTGGCAGCAGCGCCCCCAGGGTCTCGGCGGCGTCGCCGAGAAGGACCACCTCGGTCGACCCGGACCCGCCGAGCCGGGCCGGGTCGGTCTCGATCTGGACGGCCCGGACCTTGGCCAGATCGGGCACGTTGGCCGCCCACGGGAAGCTGGTCCCGACCAGCAGCAGGGTGTCGGCGCCGGCCAGGGCCTCCTCGGAGGGGCGCGTCCCGAGCACGCCGATGCAGCCGGTCGTGAACGGGTGGTCGTCGGGGACCGCCGCCTTGCCGGGCAGGGACTTCACCACCGGCCCGGCGACCGCGTCGGCCACCGCCAGCAGCTCCTCCCTGGCCTCCAGCCCGCCCGCCCCGACCAG
>DATABK010000021.1:0-6541 GCA_036259695.1 Actinomycetes bacterium
GCGGCCCTGGCCGCCGAGTTCAACCGCCAGGGCATCCCGTTCTTCAACCGCGACGTCTACGACCTGTTCTACATGGGCTACGGCGACACCGTGCCCTCGACCGGGTTCACCGCCGCCGGCATGACCTTCGAGAAGGCCAGCGGCGACCCGACCCCGCGGCGGGTCTACGAGCAGTACCTGACCCAGTGGGTATCGCTGTCGTGGGGGGCGGCCAACGCCGACGACATCCTGGCCCGCTGGCACGGCGCCTGGGTCGAGGCCTACCGCCAGGGCCGGGCCGGGGAGCTGGAGCCCAACGAGATCGTCAACCCCGGCAACGAGCTCGTCACCCAGGTGCCGGACCGGCCGCTGCGGCACTGGTTCCTCCGCGCCGACGACCCGTCCAAGGCCAGGGAGCTGCGTGCCCAGGTTCGGCGCCTGCAGCGGATGGACGTGAAGGTCTACCGGCTCAACAGGCCGTTGGACGTCCCCGACTTCAAGGCCTACGGGCGCGCCCCGCGGGCGACCCGGCTGCCGGCCGGGACCTACTGGGTGCCGATGGCCCAGACCCAGAAGCACTGGGTCCAGGCGATGCTGAACGAGGACACCTACACGCCGTTCCCCTACTTCTACGACGTCACCGGCTGGAGCAACCCGCTGCTGTTCAACCTGCGCGGCGGCAGCTCCGGGGCGGTGCTCGACCCGGCCGCGACCCGGGTCCGGTCCCTCGGCGACCCCGGGCGGCCGCGCCCACCGGCCAGCCCGCCCGCGGTGGGCCTGTTCCGGCTGGACGAGGGCACCTCGGCCATCGAGTCCTCGGGCTGGCTGCGCTACCTGCTCGACCACGTCTGGCGGCTGCCCTACCGGGAGCTGGACGCGGCCGCCATCGCCGCCGGCGGCCTCGACGGCACCGAGGTCCTGCTGGTCCCCAACGGCTCCGAGGCCGACGCCGCCGACACCCTCGGCCCGGCCGGCCAGCAGGCCCTGCGCGACTGGGTGGCCGGCGGCGGCCGCTACGTCGGCTGGCAGGGCGGCACCCGCCTGGCCGCGGCCCTCGGCATCACCACCGCCACCCTGGCCGAGCCGACCTCCGACATCCCCGGCAGCCTGCTGCGGGTCCGGGTCGACCAGGACAACCCGGTCGGCGAGGACGTCGGCCCCTTCGCCTGGGCGTTCTACGCCTACGACCTGGTCATGCGGGCCAGCGACCCGGCCCAGGTGGCGGTCGCCTTCCCGCCCGCCGGCCACCCCGACTTCTTCGTCTCCGGGTTCGCGGCCGGGGCCGAGGAGCTGGGCGGCACCGCGGCCGTCATCGACGAGCCGGTCGGCGACGGCCGGGCCGTGCTGTTCTCGTTCGAGCCCAACTTCCGGGCCTTCACCGACGGCACCCAGCGGCTGCTCCGCAACGCCGTGCTCGGCCCCGCCCCCGAGGTGGCCGCCCCCAGCCGGGCCGAGGCCGCCGCCCGGGCCGCGGAGGTGGCCAAGGCCAAGGCCGCCGCCGGCCGGCTGTCCGAGCTGGAGCGGCCCCTCCGGGTCACGGTGGCCGCCTCCGGGGCGGCCGAGACCGAACGGCTCCTGCGCGGCTACGGCGCCCGCTACGAAACCCGCCGGGCCGGCGGCCAGGTCCGCTTCCTGGTCGCCAACCCGCGCGGCCTGACCGCCGACGAGCACCCGTTCGCGACCCGGCTGGCCCAGCGGCTGCGCGACCAGGGCGTGCCGGTCCGGGCGTTCAGCCTCCGCTAGCACGGGGGAGTTCGGCGAGCGCCCTGGGGGCGCGGGTGGCAGCATGAGCGGCATGCGCCAGGACCAGGACGCCCGACCGGCCGGGGGGCTCGCGGGGAGCCACCCCGACCCGAACGCGCTCGTCGAGGAGTTCGGCGGCGGCTACCGGTTCGAGCTCGACGACTTCCAGCGCCGGGGCTGCCTGGCCCTGGCCTCCGGGCAGGGGACGCTGGTGGCCGCGCCCACCGGGGCCGGCAAGACGGTGGTGGGGGAGTTCGCCGTCTGGCTGGCCCTGCGCTCTGGCGGCAAGGCCTTCTACACCACCCCCCTCAAGGCACTCTCCAACCAGAAGTTCGGCGACTTCGTGGCCCGCCACGGCGCGGCCAGCGTCGGCCTGCTCACCGGCGACAACTCGATCAACGGCGAGGCCCCGGTGGTGGTGATGACCACCGAGGTGCTGCGCAACATGCTGTACGAGGGCAGCCCCACCCTGGGCGGCCTCCGCTATGTGGTCATGGACGAGGTCCACTACCTCCAGGACCGGGTCCGGGGGGCGGTCTGGGAGGAGGTGCTGATCAACCTCCCGGTCGAGGTCCGGGTGGCCAGCCTGTCGGCCACGGTCTCCAACGCCGAGGAGTTCGGGGAGTGGCTGGAGGCGACCCGCGGGGCCACCGAGGTGGTGATCGAGGAACGCCGCCCCGTCCCCCTGGACAACCACTACCTGATCGGCCGCGAGCTGCACCCGATGTTCGTGGCCAGGGGCGACGACGTCGTCCCGAACCCGGCCCTGGGCCGGCGGGGCGAGCGCGAGTGGCGGCCGGGCCGCGACAGCAAGGGCCGTCAGGGGCGCAACGGACCGAGGGCGGTGGGCCGGGGCTGGGTGCCGTCCCGGGTCGAGGTGGTCGACCTGCTGGAGGCCGAGCGGCTCCTCCCGGCCATCTACTTCATCTTCTCCCGGGCCGGCTGCGACCAGGCCCTCGAGCAGTGCCGGGCCGGCAACATCCGGCTCACCAGCCACGCCGAGCGGTCCGAGATCCTCGAGTTCCTGGAGCTCAAGGTGGCCCCGATCGACCCGGCCGACCTGGACGCGCTCGGCTACGACCTGCTGGCCGAGTCGCTCGGCCGCGGGGTGGCCAGCCACCACGCCGGCATGCTGCCCCTGTTCAAGGAGGCGGTCGAGGAGCTGTTCGCCCAGGGCCTGGTCAAGGTGGTGTTCGCCACCGAGACCCTGTCGCTGGGGATCAACATGCCCGCCCGGACCGTGGCCATCGAGCGGCTCACCAAGTGGCAGGGGGAGCGGCACGAGCTGCTCACCCCGGGGGAGTACACCCAGCTCACCGGGCGGGCCGGCCGGCGGGGGATCGACAGCCGCGGGGCCGCGGTCGTGCTCCACCAGCCCTTCATCCCCTTCGAGCGGATCACCGGCCTGGCCTCGACCCGCACCTACCCGCTGACCTCCTCGTTCCGGCCCTCCTACAACATGGCCGTCAACCTGGTCGCCAACTACGAGCGGCCCCAGGCCGAACGGCTGCTGGCCTCCTCGTTCGCCCAGTTCCTGGCCGACCGGACCGTGCACGGGGCCGAGCAGACCCTGGCCCGCAACGCCCGCTTCCTGGCCGGCTACCTGGAGTCGGCGCGGTGCGACCGGGGCGACATCGGCGGGTACTGGGAGCTGCGGCGCCGGCTCCGGGCCCGCGAGAGCGCCCTGGCCGACGCCCGGCGCCGGGCCGAGACCCAGGAGGCGGCCGACGTGCTCCGCTCGCTGACCGCCGGCACCGTGATCTGGCTGCCCGGCGGGCGCCGGCGAGGCCTGGCCGCGGTGATCGGGCCGGCCGGCGGCCGTGACGGCTCGACCGGGGTCCTGGTCCTAACAGAGGACCGGCGGGTCCGCCGGGTCGCCGTCCGCGACCTGGGCGGCGCCCCCGTCCGGGTCGGCAAGGTGGCCATGCCCCGCCAGCTCAGCCCCAAGAGCCCCCGCTTCAAGTCGTACGTGGCCAGGGCCCTGTCCGAGCTCGACCCGCCGTCGGTGCCGCGGCCCCGCCGCCGCCGCCGGGCCGGGGCCGACGACCCCGAGCTGGCCGCCCTGCGGACCGAGCTGCGCGCCCATCCGGTCCACGGCTGCCCCGACCTGCCCGAGCACGAGCGGTGGATGCAGCGCCACGACCAGCTGGCCAAGGAGCAGAAGGCCCTGTCGGAGCGGGTCCGGCGGCGCACCGGCTCGCTGGTCCGGACCTTCGACCGGGTCCTGGAGGTCCTGGGCAGCCTCGGCTACGTCGACGGCTTCACCCTCACCGCCAAGGGCGAGACCCTCCGCCGGGTGTACGCCGAGACCGACCTGGTGGTGGTCGAGGCCCTGCACCGCGGGGTGTGGCGCGGCCTCGACCCGGCCGAGCTGGCCGCCTGCGTCTCCAGCCTGGTCTACGAGACCCGCGGCGCCGACGGCCCCCCGGCCGACCCGCCGGTCGCCCCCACCCGCGCCGTCGAGACCGCCCTGGCCGCCCTGGCCGACCTCCAGGCCGAGGTCCACGCCCACGAGCAGGCCGGCGGCCTCTCCCTGACCCGCGAGCTCGACCCCGGCTTCGCCGACCCCGCCCACCGCTGGGCCAGCGGCGACGCCCTCGAGGACGTCCTCGCCACCGAGGACATCACGCCCGGCGACTTCGTGCGGGTCACCAAGCAGGTGATCGACCTGCTGCGGCAGGTCGCGCTGGTGGCTGACGATGCGGAGGTCGCGGCGACGGCCCGGGCGGCGGTGGAGGCCTGCCAGCGCGGGGTGGTGGCGTACTCGAGCCTGCTGTAGGGGGCAGATCGTCAAGCGGCCACGTTCGCCACCGCCACCAGCAGCCAGGACCCCGAGCTCGGCCTGCGGGCGGTGGCGGCCCTCCGCGGCCTGGTCGAGGCCCTGGAGGCCCTGCACGTCGACAACGCCCGGGCCAAGGGGTGGTCCTGGCAGGACATCGCCAGCCGACTGGGAGTCACCAAGCAGGCCGTCCACCAGAAACACGGCCCCCGCAGCCGGTCAGGGCCCGGGAGGTAGTCAGATGGTGCGGTTCACCGAGGCGGCCGGCATCGTGCCCCACCTTGCCCGAGAGGAGGCCGAAAGCCGCCAGCAGTACTACCTCGGCCCCGAGCACCTGCTCCTCGGCCTGCTCATCCAGGACGACAACCTGGCTGCCCGGATGCTGCGCGCGCATCGTCTGGACCTGGAAACCGTCCGGGCCGGGATCGACCGGCTGGTCGCCGAGGGCGTCCTGCCCGGCCCCCAGCCCAGCGACGCCGAGCTGCTGGCTTGACGAGCGAGGTTCGGCTGGTCAGCGGACCAGTAGCCTTTGACAGACTGTCGTCATGGCCACCCTCGACGATGTGCGACGGATCGCCCTTGCCCTTCCCGAGGTGCAGGAGAAGCCGCACTTCGGCATGCCGGCGTTCCGGGTCGCCGACAAGGGCTTCGTCTCCGTGACCAAGGACCACGCACGGGTGTTGCTGTACCTCGACCCAGCCGATGTGGCCGCCGAGCTTGCGCTCGGCGACTGTCAGCAACTGACCCGGTTCGAGACCTTGATCGGGCTGGACGCCGACCTGGCCGCGCTTGACGCCGCGCGGCTCGAACGCTTGCTCCACTCCGCGTGGCGGCACCGGGCGCCGAAGGCTGTCCTCCGTCGACACCAGGCTTGAGACCGGTTCAGGACCTCGGCGGTCTCGCTCGGCTACCGTCGCTTCCGCAGCACCCCGAAGATCGAGCGCTGGATCTCGCGGCCGGCGGGGGTGTTCATGAACCGCAGGGCCATCTTGCCCACCTGGATCAGGTCGTGGGTGTCCATGCCGCCCTTGGGGGCCGGAGCACGGCGGGAGCGCCCGGGGGAGGGCTCGGACGCCGGGACCGGGATCGGCTTGTCGACTTCGGCCTGTTGCAGCTTGGCGGTCAGGCGCTCGTACGCGCTGTCGGGGTCGACCACCTGGGCGTACCGGCCGTGGACGCCCGACCCGGTGATCGCCCGTTCGAGGGTGGCCGGGTCGGCCGGGGCCATGCGGGACTGGGGCGGGTAGAGGCGCGTCCAGGCCACCGGGGTGGGGACGCCGTCGGGGGACAGGACGGTCACCACCGCCTCGCCGACCCCCAGGGAGGTCAGCGCCGAGGCCAGGTCGTAGACCTCGGTCATCGGGTAGGTCTGGACCGTCTTGTCGATCGCGGCCGCGTCCCTGGGGGTGATCGCCCGCAGGGCGTGCTGGACCCGGTTGCCGAGCTGGGCCAGGACCTCGTCCGGGAGGTCCTGGGGGAGCTGGGTGATGAAGAACACCCCGACCCCCTTGGAGCGGATCAGACGGACCGTCCGCTGCACCTGCTCCACGAACGCCTTGGAGGCGCCGTCGAACAGCAGGTGGGCCTCGTCGAAGAAGAACACCAGCTTGGGCTTGTCGAGGTCGCCAACCTCGGGGAGGGTCTCGAACAGCTCGGCCAGCAGCCACATCATGAAGGTCGAGAACACCCGCGGCCGGTCGGCCACATCGGCCAGCTCCAGCAGGGTGACCATCCCCCGGCCCGACGGGTCGGTGCGCAGCAGGTCGTTGACGTCGAAGGCGGGCTCGCCGAAGAGCCCGGCGACGCCCTGCTCCTCCAGCTCGACCAGCTTGCGCAGCAGCACCCCAAGGGTCGGCTTGGCCACCCCACCCAGGTCGGCCACGGCCTTCTGGCCCTCGTCGGTGCCGAGGAACTTCAGGACCTCGCGCAGGTCCTTGAGGTCGACCAGGAGCAGGCCGCCAGCGTCGGCGTAGTGGAAGACCAGGCTGAGCACGCTCGTCTGGACGTCGTTGAGGTCCAGCACCTTGGCCAGCAGCTGGG
>DATABK010000022.1:0-6482 GCA_036259695.1 Actinomycetes bacterium
ATCCACCCCACCATCGGCATCGACGCCCTGCCGGCGGTCAACCACCAGCCCGAGTTCACCGCCAAGTGCGCCAGCCCGGCCGCCGACCAGGCCGTCTTCGACGGCGCCGTGGCCATGGCCTGGACCGCGATCGACGCCGCCACCGACCAGGCGGTGCGCGACCGGCTGCTGGCCGGCTAGGGCGGCCCTTGGCGGGCGAACGGGTCGAGGGCGGCGGCCAGCCGCCCTCCTCGTGCCGCCCAGGCCTGGCCGTGCGGGTGCACCTCGATCTCGCGGTGGTCGTCGTCGCGGATGTGGAGCACCAGCTCCAGCCAGCTCTCGGGCAGGGCGGCGACGACCCGGTCGGCCCACTCGACGAACACCACCGCGTCGGGCGAGAGGACGTCCTCGAGGCCGAGGTCCTCCAGCTCGAGGGGGCCGCTGAGGCGGTAGGCGTCGACGTGGTGGACGGGCGGGTCGCCGTCGTACTCGCGGACCAGCATGAAGGTCGGGGACAGGACCGGCCCCTCGGCCCCGAGGGCGTCGGCCGCCCCCTGGACCAGCCGGGTCTTGCCCGCCCCGAGGTCGCCGTTGAGCCCGACCACGTCGCCGGGGTCGAGCACGCCGGCCAGGGCCGCCCCGACCGCCCTGGTGGTCGCCTCGTCCGGTGACCACAGCCGCAGGGTGCCCACGGCTCAGAACAGCCCCAGCTGCTCGGTCGGCCGGTCCTCGGCGGCCTCGGCCGGGGCCTGGGCGGCCAGCAGCTCGGCAAGGACCCGGAAGTCGCCCTCCATCGCCTCCAGCGGGCTCGGCCCGGCCGTGCGCCGCCCCTGGGCGTGCAGGGCGGCCGCCGGGTGGAAGGTCGGCAGCAGGACCCGCCCCTGGAACGGGTAGGTCTGGCCCCGCAGCCGGGTGATCCCGGTGGTCGTCTCCAGCAGGGTCTTGGCCGCGAAGTTGCCCAGGGTGACCACCACCTTGGGATCGACCAGCCGGATCTGGGCGTCCAGCCAGGGCCGGCAGGCGGCGATCTCGTCCGGCTGGGGGTCGCGGTTGCTCGGGGGCCTGCTCTTGACCACGTTGCAGATGTAGACATCCTGGCGGCGCAGGCCGATGCCCTCCAGGAGGCGGTTGAGGAGCTGGCCGGAGGGGCCGACGAAGGGGATGCCCTGGCGGTCCTCGTGGAAGCCGGGGGCCTCGCCGACGAACATCAGGTCGGCGTGCGGATCCCCCTGGCCGAAGACGACCTGGGTGCGGCTCTGGTAGAGGCGGCAGCGGGTGCAGCCGGCGGCCTCGGCGGCGACCGCCTCCAGCTCGGTCGGCACCTCAGCAGTTCCCGCAGGCCCCGCCGCAGCAGCCACCGCCGCCGCCGGCCACGGGCATGGCGGCGCCGTCGGAGCCGCGGACGGGGGCCGCGACCAGGCTGAGCAGCCGGCGGGCCTCGCTGCCGCAGTCGGGGCAGGGCTCGGCGTCGGCCCGGCCGGCCGGCACCAGCGCCTCGAACTCCTCCCCGCAGTCCGTGCAGCGGTACTCGTAGAGCGGCACGTCAATCTCCTCCTGCTCCGCGCCGACGGTCGGCGGCGGCCGGGATGCCGGCGACCGAGCCGGCGGCCCGGACCCCGGACCGGATGGCGGCGGCCAGCGCCTCCTCGGCCAGAAAGGCTACCAGGTCCATGGCCGCCGGCACCCTGGGCACGGCCACCGCGAACACGGTGTCGCCGTCGAAGCTGGTGTGGACGGGGGCGATGGCCCTGGCCATGCCGTCGTGGGCCTGGGTGGCGACCCGGTGGACCTCGCCCTTGGTCAGGACGGCGTTGGTCGCGACCACGGCCAGGGTGGTGCTGCCGCCGGGCGGCACCGGCTCGGGCCGGACCTCGCCGTCGCCGGTCTGCGGGTCGGCCAGCCGGTCGCGCAGGGCGGTCCTGGCCCCGCCCGCCACCCGGGCCCCGGCCAGCACCGAACCGTCCTCGGCGAGCACGTCGCCGCCGGCGTTGACCGCGACCAGGGCGCCGACCGTGACCGGCCCGGCCTCGGTCACCGACCAGCCGAGGCCGCCCTTGGTCATGTGGTCGGGCCCGGCCGTCTTGCCGACCGTGCAGCCCATGCCGGCGCCAACGTTGCCCTGCGGCCCGTCGGCGGTGGCGGCGGCCAGGCAGGCGGCCTCGCCCTCGGCCGGACCGGGGCGGGCCTCCCAGTCGCCGACCATGAGGTCGAACAGCACGGCCGCGGGCACGATCGGGATCGGCCGGCCGAAGCGGCCGTAGCCCAGCCCGCGCCGCTCGCACCAGTCGACCACCCCGGTGGCCGCGGCCAGCCCGAACGCGCTGCCGCCGGTCAGCAGCACCGCCGAGACGCCCTCGACGTGGGCCTGGGGCTGGAGCAGGTCGGTCTCGCGGGTACCCGGCCCGCCGCCGCGCACGCTGGCCGCGGCCACGTTCCCGGGGGGCGGCACCACCACCGTGCAGCCGGTCAGCCCGACCGGGTCGGTCCAGTGGCCGACGGCCAGGTCCTCGACGCCGAGTGCCAACTGTCAGGACCCCTCGACCCGGCGGACGCTGGTGCGGCGGCGCTTCCGGGCGGCCGCCTTCGCCGGGACCAGGACCTCGTCGGCGAAGGCGGCGATCTCGGCGTTGAGCACCTCGTGCTCCTCCAGGAAGGCGCAGTGGCCGGCGTCTTCCAGGATCAGCAGCCGCGACCCGGGGATCTTGTCGGCCATGTTCCGGGCCGCGGCCGGCGGGGTCAGCCGGTCCTTGTCGCCGGTGGCGATCAGGGCGGGGACGCTGACCGCCTCCAGCGACTCCGACAGGTCGAAGTCGATCAGGCTCGGGAAGACCTTGGCCCAGACCTCGACGTCGGTGCCGGCCAGGGTCTGGTCGATGAAGGCGACCTGGCTGGGCGACGGGTCCGACCCGAAGCCGAACAGCCGGGTGCCCAGGTAGCCGAGGTCGCTGCCGCGGCGGCGGAGCTGGTTGGCCCGGGCCGGGTCCTGGCCCATGAACCGGAACGCGCCGGTGATCAGGGTCCGCTGGGCCCAGGCCGACCCCCAGGCGCTGACCGCGGCGGTCATGCCCCGGACGGTGTCGAGGTAGGTCGAGCCGACCAGGACCAGCCCGGCCACCCGGCCGCCCAGCTCCTCGGGGAACTGCTCGGCGAGCTGGAGGGCGGCGATCCCGCCCATCGAGTGGGTGACGACCACGACCCGGTCCTCGCCGGTCCAGTCGAGCACCGCCTTGAGGTCGCCGGCCAGGGCCGGGAGCGAGTAGTCGTCCTTGCGGGGGCGCCCGGAGCGGCCGTGGCCGCGCTGGTCGAAGAAGACGCAGCGGTAGCGCCCGGGCAGGTCGCGGCGCTGGTAGTGCCAGGCGTCCTGGGTCAGCGAGAACCCGTGGGCGAACACCAGGCAGGGCCCCTGGCCCAGCTCCTCGACATACAGCTTGGTGCCGTCGTGGCTGGTCAGCTTGGTCGGCGTCCCCCGGATCGCCCCGAACGGCTCCCCCGCCTCCGGGTCCTCCCGCCGCCGGTCCCGCCCGATCAGCGTCCGCTCCAGCGTCACCCCGGCCCCGACCCCGAGCAGCAGGCCCCCGGCGAGCAGCCCGACCCCGCGTACGGTCAGCGGCGGGGTCTGCCCGTTCCTGCCGGGCTGCTTGCGGGCGACCGGGTTCCGCCCCCGACCAGCCCGCTCCAGCGCCGCCCGCCCGGCCTTTGTGCCGCTCACTCGCTTGGTTGCCACTACCCGAACGCCTCCTGCGCCACACGCTGGCTGGTTCTGCGGCCGGCGCGGTGGTGGACTCGGGGCAGGCGGGGCGACAGGCCGCAGGTGATCTCGTAGTCGATCGTGCCAAGGGCGGCCGACCACTCGCCGACGCCCGGCTCCCCGTTGGCCGGGTCGCCGAGGAGGGTGGCCACCTGGCCGACCTCGATGTCCATGCTGCCCGCGTCCACCATCACCTGATCCATGGTCACGGTACCCACCTGGGGCAGGTCGTGCCCGCCGACCCGGACCCGGATCCGGCCCGACAGGCCGCGGCGCAGGCCGTCGGCGTATCCGACCGGGAGGGTGGCGATCCGGGTCCTGGTCGGGGCCTCCCAGCGGTGGCCGTAGGAGACCCGCTCCCCGGCCTCGACCGTGCGCACGGCCGAGACGGCCGCCCGCAGGGCCAGGGCCGGCCGGAGCCGGGCCCGGACCTGGCCGGCCAGCTCCTCGCTGGGGGCCAGCCCGTAGACCTCGATGCCCGTCCGGACCAGGTCGAAGCGGGCGTCGTCTCGGACGGTGGCTCCGGCGCTGTTGGCGAGATGGCGCCAGCGCGGCTCCAGCCCGGCCGCGGTCGCCTCTGCCAGGGCGTCGCGGAACCGGGCCAGCTGGGCGTCGGTGGTGGCCGTCTTTGCCGCCTCGTCGGCGACCGCGAAGTGGCTCCAGAGGCCCTCGACCTCGAGGCCCGGCTCGGCCAGGGCGGCGGCCACCAGGTTGGGCAGCTCGGCCGGGTCGCAGCCCTGGCGGTGCATGCCGGTGTCGACCTTGAGGTGGGCGGCCAGGGGGCGGCCGGACCGCCGCCCGGCCATCCCGAACGCCCGCACCCCCTCACGGGTGCAGAGCGTCACGGCAATCCGGTCGGCCGCGCAGGCGTCGGCCGCCACCGGGTGGGGCTCGGACAGGACCAGGACCGGGGCCGAGATCCCGGCCCGCCGCAACTCCTGCGCCTCCTCGACCAGCGCCACCCCCAGCCAGGCCGCCCCGGCCTGGACCGCCGCCCGCGCCACCGGCCCCGCCCCGTGCCCGTAGGCATCCGCCTTGACCACCGCCAGCACCCGCGCCGGGGCCACCTCGGCGGCCAGCGTCCGCACGTTGTGGGCGATCGCCTCCAGGTCGACCTCGACCCACGCCGGCCGCAGTCCGGGCCACGCCGTACGGGTCATCGCCGCCCCTCCCGATGCACCGGGGCACCCCCTCGGGGTTCCCCGGACCCCTCCGCCAGCAGCTCCCGGAACGCCCCCGGGAGGTGCTCGGCAACGTCGCTGGCCGCGACCGAGACCGGGCCCAGGTCGGCCACGGCGAGGGCGGCCGAGCGGCCGTGGGCCCAGGCGCCGAGGCGGGCGGCGTCGAAGGGGTCGAGGCCCTGGGCGAGCAGGGCGCCGGTCAGGCCGGTGAGGACGTCCCCGGTGCCGCCCGAGGCCAGGGACGGGACGCCGGTCGGGTTGACGGCCAGCCGGCCGTCGGGGTCGGCGATGACCGTGTTGTTGCCCTTGAGCAGCACGGTCGCCCGCCAGGCCCGGGCCCGGCCGGCGGCCTGGTCCAGGCGCGTCCCCTCGGCGTCGGGAGCGAGCCGGGCGAACTCGCCCGCGTGCGGGGTGAGCAGGGTCGGCCCTCGCCGCTCGGCCAGCGGCTCGCCGGTACCGAGCGCGAACAGGCCGTCGGCGTCGACCACCGCCGGGCCGTCGTAGGCGGCCAGCAGGCCTCTGACCACCTTCTGGGTGCCGTCGGCCCGGCCCAGCCCCGGCCCGACCCCGATGGCCGTCGCCTCCCCCAGCCAGCGCCGGCAGGCGTCGTCGGCGTTCCGGGCCAGGCCGCCGCCCGACTCGGCCAGGGCCACGGTGAGGGCCTCGGGCACGGCCGCCCCGACCCGGTCGGCGACCGAGGCCGGCACGGCCAGGACCAGCAACCCGGCCCCGGCACGCCGGGCGGCCAGCCCCATCAGGGTCGGCGCCCCGCCCATGCCCGGGCTGCCCCCGACCAGCAGCAGCACCCCGCGCGAGCGCTTGTGGAGCTCGGCCCGGGGCACCGGGACGAGCCCGGCCAGGTCGGCGGCCTCGCTCACGCCCCAGCCGCCAGGCGCAAGGGGCAGGCCGATGTCGGCCACGACCAGGCGCCCGGCCTGCTCGCTGCCCGGGGGCAGGACGTGGCCGGGCTTGACCGCCTGGAAGGTCACGGTGACCGTGGCCCGGATCGCCTCGCCGGCCACCTCGCCGGTGGCCCCGTCGACTCCGGAGGGGATGTCGACGGCGACCACCGGGGCGGTGGCGGCAAGGGCGGCCGCGATCGCCTCGGCGACCGCGCCCCTGGGGGCGCCGCTCGACCCGGTGCCGAGCAGCCCATCCAGCACCAGGGCGGCCCCGGCCAAGAGCCGGCCGGCCAGCTCGGCGGTGAACGGCCGGACCCGCCCGCCGGCCTCCCGGACCAGGGCCACACAACGCCGGCCCTGGTCGTCCAGGTCGTCCGGGTCGCCGGTGACCAGCGCCTCGGCCCCGGCGCCGCGCCGGGCCAGCCGGGCCAGGGCCTCGAGGGCGTCACCGCCGTTGTGGCCCTTGCCGGCCAGGGCGACCACCCGCTTCCCGGCGACCCGGCCCAGCTCCCCGACGGCCACGGTGGCCACGGCGGCCCCGGCCCGCCCCATCAGCACCTGGACCGGGGTCCCGCTCGCCTGGGCGGCCGCGTCCGCCGCCTGCACCGCGGCGACGGTGGCGAGCGGCTTCACGACCCCGACTCGCCGCCCGGGGGGCTGGGCTTGAGCCCC
>DATABK010000023.1:0-4677 GCA_036259695.1 Actinomycetes bacterium
CTCCCCGGCCGGTCGCCAGGTAGACGCCGTGCTCGTCCCAGGCGCGGAACCCGCCGGCCCAGCGGCCGGGCACGTCCATCCTGGCCACCACGGTGTCCTCGCGGCCGACGTGGCGGACGAGGTCGATGGCGCCGGAGACGAGCAGCCACCAGTAGTCGGCGTGCTCGCCCTCGCGGAACAGGTCGACGCCCGGCTCGACGGGGACCTCGGTCCCGCCCTGGAGCAGCTCGGCGAGCTGCCCGTCGGTCAGGCCGTCGAAGATGGGCAGCGGGCGGAGCTCCTCGACGCGCATCAGATGGTGGCCAGGTAGCGGTGCACGAGGTAGATCGACATCGCGCCCTCGCCGACGGCCGATGCGACCCGCTTCATCGAGTCGAGCCGGACGTCGCCGGCGGCGAAGACGCCGGGCACGCTCGTCTCCAGGGCGTAGGGGGCACGCGGCAGCGGCCACCGCCGGGCGAACGCGGGCGCGGCCAGGTCCTGGCCGGTGACGACGAACCCCTTGTCGTCGCGGACGACGTCGGCGCCGAGCCACTCGGTCCGTGGCGAGGCCCCGATGAAGATGAACAGCCAGCTGGAGGGGACCTCCTCGGTGGCGCCGGAGTCCCGGTCGGCCAGGGTGAGGGCCTCCAGGTGGCCGTCGCCCCGGCCCGCCACCACCTCGCTGCGGTACCGCACCGCGATGTTGGGCGTGGCCGTGATCCGCTCCACCAGGTACCTGGACATGGTGTCGGCGAGCGAGGCCGCCCGGACGACCAGCACCACCCGCTTGGCGAAGCGGGCCAGGCTGAGCGCGACCTGGCCGGCCGAGTTGGCCGCCCCGACGATGTAGACCTCGTCGCCCTGGCACTGGCTGGCCTCGCTGGCGTTGACGCCGTAGTAGACGCCGCGGCCGGTGAGCTCCTCCAGGCCGGCCGCGGCCAGCCGCCGGTAGGAGACGCCGGTCGCGACCACCAGCGCCCGGGCCTCGATCTCCCCCGAGCCCTCCAAGAGCACGGCCCGCACCGGCCCGCGGATGTCCAGGCCGACGACGTCGCGGGCCAGGACCATCTCGGCGCCGAAGCGGGTGGCCTGGGCGATGGCGCGGTGGGTGAGGTCGGAGCCGCTCAGCCCCTTGGGGAAGCCCAGGTAGTTCTCGATGGCGGCGCTCTGGCCGGCCTGCCCTCCGGGGGCCTCGCGCTCCACGATGACCGTGCTCAGGCCCTCGGACGCCGCGTACACGGCCGCGGCCAGGCCGGCCGGTCCGCCGCCGACGATGCAGACGTCGTACAGAGGCTGCTGGGCGGAGGTGTGCAGGCCCAGCGCGCCGGCCAGCTGGAGCGTCGACGGCGAGGCGAGGGCGTCGCCGTCTGGGACGAGCACGAGCGGGAGGTCGGCCGGGGCCGCCTGGGCGAGGTCGAGCAGCCGCTGGCCCTCGGCGTCCCGCTCGATGTCGTACCAGCGGTAGGGGACGTGGTTGCGGGCCAGGAACATCTTGAGGTCGTGGCTGCGGTCCGACCACCGGTGCCCGACCACCCGCACGTCGGCGGTGTGGTCCGGGTTGGCCTGCCGCCAGTCGCCGAGCAGGTCGTCGATCACCGGGTAGAGCCGTTCGGTGGGCGGGTCCCACGGCTTGAGCAGGTAGTAGTCGAGGCCGATGTCGTTGATCGCCTTGATGGCCACGTCGGTGTCGGCGTACGCGGTGAGCAGCAGGAGCTTGGCCCCCGGGGCGTGGGCCCGCGCCTGCTCCAGCAGCTCGATACCGGTCATCTGCGGCATCCGCTGGTCGGCGGCGATCAGTGCCACCGGCTGGTCCCGGAGGGCGAGCCTGGTCAGCACGACCAGCGCCTCGGCCCCTGAGGTCGCCCGGACGACGCTGTAGTCGGCCCCGTAGCGGTCGGCCAGGTCGCGGGTGATGGCCGCCGAGACCATCGGGTCGTCGTCGACCGTCAGGATGGCCGGCCTGCTCATGGGCTCGGCACCGCCGCTATTCCAGCAGGCGGCCGGCCACGCTCATGTCCTCGGTCGCGTCGGCCCAGGTCTGCAGGCTGGACGGGATCGGCGGGACCGGGTCGGCGGTGGTGTCCAGGCGGCCGCCGGCGCCGGCGCGGGCCCGGAAGTTGACCCGCAGGTCTCCGGAGAGGTCGGGGTGGTCGCGGCGCTGGTGGGCGCCCCGGCTCTCGGTGCGGGCCAGCGCTCCCAGGAGGGTGGCCTCGGCGGCGGCCAGGGAGGCGCGCAGGTCGAGCGCGTGGGCCAGGTCGGCGTAGCCCTCGGAGGTGGGCCGGACGTCGACGTCGGCGGCCAGCTCCCGCAGCTCGGCCACGCGCTCCAGGCCGCGCTGGAGGCCGGCCTGGTCGCGGACCACGCCGCAGGTCTCCCACATGGTGTCGCGGAGGGCCCGCTGGAGGGGGCGGGCGAACTGCCGGCCGGGTCGGATGAAGCCGGACAGGTCCTCGTCGGCGGCCCGGACCACGTCGCGGGCCCGCAGCTGGAGGTCGCGGGAGGCCGACCAGCTGGCCGCGGCCTCGCCGGCCCGGCGCCCGAAGACGACCGTCTCGGCCAGGGAGTTGCCGCCCAGCCGGTTGGCCCCGTGCAGCCCGGAGGCGACCTCGCCGACGGCGTACAGGCCGGCCACGTCGGTGGCGTGGGTGTCGGGGTCGACCACCACCCCGCCCATCGAGTAGTGGGCGGTCGGGGCCACCTCCATGGGCTGCCGGGAGATGTCCAGCATCTGGTACTCGAGGAACTGCCGGTACATGCGGGGCAGCTTCTCGAGGATGAGGTCCTTGCCGAGGTGGGTGATGTCCAGGAACACCCCGCCGTTGGGGCCGCCGCGGCCCTGGGTGATCTCGGTGTAGTTGGCCAGGGCGACCCGGTCGCGGGCCGACAGCTCCATCCGCTCGGGGTCGTAGCGGGCCATGAACCGCTCGCCCTCGGCGTTCTTCAGCCGGCCGCCCTCGCCGCGCACGGCCTCGGTGACCAGCGTGCCGGCCGCCTCCTCGGGCGCGACCATCCCGGTCGGGTGGAACTGGACCAGCTCCATGTCCTGGAGGCGGCAGCCGGCCCGCAGGGCCAGGTACATGCCGTCGCCGGTGTTCTCGTCCCGCCGCGAGGACGACCGCCGCCAGATCCGGGTGTGGCCGCCGGCGGCCAGGACCACGGCGTCGGCCAGGAACACCGTCCGCTCCCCGGTCTCCAGGTCGAACGCCAGGGCCCCGAAGCAGGCGCCGTCGGTGACCAGCAGCTGGGACACGTACTGGTCGTCGATCACCGTCAGGCCCAGCTCGGCGACCTTGGCGGCCAGGGTGCGGAGGATGGCCCGGCCGGTCCAGTCGCCGGCGTAACAGGTCCGCCGCCACCGGTGGGCGCCGAAGAACCGCTGGTCCAGGCGGCCGTCCGGGGTCCGGGCGAACGGTGCCCCCCACTCGGCCAGCTCCAGCACGGCCGCCGGGGCCTCGGTCGCCATCAGCTCGACCACCCGCGGGTCGGCCAGGTAGTACCCCTCCCGGACCGTGTCCGCGAAGTGCTGCTCCCAGGAATCCTCGGGGTCGACCGTGCCCAGGGCGGCGTTGATCCCGCCGGCGGCCAGCACCGTGTGGGCGTCGTCGCGGCGACGCTTGCCGACGACCACGACCTCGCTGCCCGCCTGGTGGGCGGCGATGGCGGCACGCAGCCCGGCCGCCCCCGTCCCGATCACCAGGACGTTGGCGACGTTCCTACGAAGCGATGAGGTGGCCACGCCATCCAGGATGCACCTTTCCGGGCGAGCCGGCTCGTCAGCCCTGGGACTGGGTGATGTTGACCATCCAGGGGACGCCGAAGCGGTCGACGCACATGCCGAACTCGTCGCCCCACATCTGCTTCTCCAGCGGCATGGTCACGCTGCCGCCGTCCGACAGCTTCTCCCAGTAGCCGCGCAGGGCGTCGGCGTCGTCCCCGCTCAGGCTGATCGAGATGTTGTCGCCGGGGTTGCGCTGCATCCCGGCCGGGGTGTCGGACGCCATCAGGGTGAAGCCGCTGTCGGTCTCCAGCTGGGCGTGCATGACCTTGTCGGCCTCGGCGGCGTCGGGCGAGCCGAACTCCCCGAAGGTGTTGACGTCCAGGGTGCCGCCGAACACGTCCCGGTAGAACTCCATCGCCTGCCGGGCGTTGCTGTCGAAGGTGAGATAGGGGTTGAGCCTGGAGGCCATCGCACGCTCCTTTGCCGTGGCCCGTGATGAACCTTGGCAGACTAACCCGAGCAAGGGACAGCAGAGAAGCCCGTGCCGCCGCCGTGTCCAGGGAGGCCGACATGCGCCGTGTGCAGGTGTTCGACGTCAATGAGACCCTGCTCGACCTTACCGCGATGGACCCCCACTTCCAGCGGATCTTCGGCGACGCCGGCGTCCGCGTGGCCTGGTTCAACCAGATGATCCAGTCGGCCCTGGTGGCCACGGTCACCGGCGCCTACCGGCAGTTCGGCGCCCTGGCCATGGCTGCCCTGGAGATGACCGCCGAGCAGGCCGGCGTCGAGCTGGCCGACGACGACAAGGAGGCGGTCGCGGCCCAGCTGCGGCGGCTGCCCGCCCATCCCGAGGTGGCCGGCGCCCTCCGGCGGCTGCGCGACGCCGGCCTGCGGCTGGCCTCGCTGACCAACTCGACCGAGCAGGTCGCCCGGGCCCAGCTGGAGCACGCCGGGCTCATCGACACCTTCGAGCA
>DATABK010000024.1:0-1575 GCA_036259695.1 Actinomycetes bacterium
AGGGAGGCGGCGCCGTCGCCGGCCGGCCGGTCGACCCGGGGCAGCCGGGCGATGAACGGCAGGGCCAGGCCGGCCAGGGCGGCCTCGGCGACCACGGCGCTGGCCGGGCCGAAGGCGGCCGCGACCGCCCCGGCGACGGCCGGCCCGGCGATGGCGGCGGTGTTGAAGCTGGCCGCCTCCAGCGCGTTGGCCCTGGCCAGCAGCTGCTCCGGGACGAGCACGGGGATCATGCTGGTGTAGCCGCCGGTGGCCAGCGGCCCGGTCAGCCCGGCCAGGGCGGCCAGCGGCAGCAGGGCCCAGCCGGGGCCGCGGCCGGCGGCGGCCAGGATGGCCAGCAGGCTGGCCGCCAGCAGCACCTGGTTGCTGGCCAGAGCGAGCCGCCGCCGGCTGGTCCGGTCCAGCCAGGCGCCCAGCACCGGCCCGGTCACCACCGCGGGCAGGGTGGTCGCCGCCACCACCGCCCCGGCCAGCCCCGGGCGCCCGGTCCGGTCCAGCACCAGCAGCACCGCCGCCACCGGGAACATCTCGCTGGCCAGCCGGGCCACGGTGGCGGCGAGCAGGAACGCCGGGTAGCCGGGCTGGGCGGCCAGCCCGGGCTGCCGGGGCGGGGCGCCGGGCGCGGGGGAGGTCACCCGGCCAGGGTATCGCCGCCGCGGCCGAGACCGGCCGGCCACGGAGGCGGCCGGTTCAGGCGCGCAGGGTGGTCAGCGCCGGCCGGGGGTCCTTGAACTGGTAGGCGGTCCGGAAGAAGCACCACACCGTGCCGCCGTGGGAGCTGGTCACCGGGGTCGGGCGGCGGGGGCGGGCGGTGTCGAGGGACAGGGTGACCTCGTCGTCGTCGGGGTGGTTGGGGTCGTACAGCCGCAGGGTCAGGCGGGTCCCGGCCAGGTCGTACCCCCAGGCCAGGACCTGGTGGTTGCCGCCGAGGTCGCGGGGGTCGCGGGACTTGACCCTGACCAGGCCGAGCGGGCTCAGGGTGCCGCGGTCCAGGTCGCCCCGGATGGCCGGCCACTCCAGGCGGACCATCCGCCAGGCCCGGCCGCGAACCATGGCCAGGTCGCCGTCGGGCAGGGCCGGGTGCATGAGCTTGAGGTAGGTGGCCGGCCCGAACGGCAGCGACAGGCTGTCCAGCAGCCGGTCGGCGACGTAGTTGAACATCGGGCCGTCGCCGGGCGCCCTGGTCATGGCCGGCGGGGTCAGGCCGGCCTCGAACAGGTCGCGGACGGTCCAGGCCATGCCGCCGCACAGCCCGTTGGCGGCGTCGCCGACCGGGATGCGCGTGCCGCCGGGCAGGTCGATCTGGAAGTTGGGCACGTGGGGGAAGGCGTTGGGGAAGTGCAGGCCCCTGGTCGACGGGCGGAACCCGGGGACGTGGACGCTGGTCATGCGGTCCTCCGTGCGCTTGGCTCGCCCCCCTCGGCGGCAAGGATGGCCCCGAGGCGCCACCGGTCCGATGACGGCCGTCACCGGCGGGGTGTGCCGTCCGTCACGTCCGGCTCAGTGGGCCGGCCCGGACTCCCAGTTGCGGCCGAACCGGTTCGGGGTCTCGGTCATGACCTGCGCGGCCAGCGCGTC
>DATABK010000025.1:0-1864 GCA_036259695.1 Actinomycetes bacterium
TCTGCCCCGACGGGGCGGTCATCAAGCCGGCCGCCGCCTCGCCGGAGCTGCTGCGGCACCGGGGCAGAGGTTGCCGCGCAGGACGGCGATGCCGGCCGCCTCCTGGAGGGGCCGGGACCGGGGCCGGATGACCTCGGGGTCGACCAGCTCGGCCGCGTCCAGGTGCTCGACCAGGGGCCTTCCGGTGACCGTGCCCGCCTCGGGGTCGAGCAGGTCGGCGACCTCGCGGAGCACGGCCAGCAGGCCGCCGGCCCGGTGGAAGTCCTCCATCAGGTGGCGGCCGGCCGGCTGGAGATCGACCAGCAGGGGCACGCCCGAGCCGATCCGGTCGAAGTCCTCAAGGGTCAGCTCGACCCCCAGCCGGCCGGCCAGGGCCAGCAGGTGCACCACCGCGTTGGTCGACCCGCCGATGGCGGCCAGGGTGACGATGGCGTTGCGGAACGACCCGGCGTCCAGGAAGGTGCTGGGCCGCCGGTCGGCCGCGACCAGCTCGACGGCCAGCCGGCCGCTCTGGTGGGCCTGCTCCAGCAGCCGGCTGTCCGGAGCCGGGGTGCCGGCCACGCCCGGGATGGTGGTCCCCAGCGCCTCGGCCAGGCAGGCCATGGTCGAGGCGGTGCCCATGGTGTTGCAGTGGCCGCGGCTGCGGATCATGGCCGACTCCGACTGGAGGAAGGTGTCCCTGGGCAGCCGGCCGGCCCTGACCTCCTCGCCCAGGCGCCACACGTCGGTGCCGCAGCCCAGCGGGGCGCCGCGGAAGTGCCCGGTCAGCATCGGCCCGCCCGGCACCACCAGGGCCGGCAGGTCGACCGAGGCCGCCGCCATCAGCAGGGCCGGGATCGTCTTGTCGCAGCCGCCGAGCAGCACCACCCCGTCGACCGGGTTGGCCCGCAGCAGCTCCTCGGTGGCCATGGCGGCCAGGTTGCGCCAGAGCATGGCCGTCGGCCGCACCTGGGTCTCGCCCAGCGACACCACCGGCAGGTTCAGCGGCACCCCGCCGGCCTCCCAGACCCCCTGCTTGACGCTGGTCGCCACCTCGTCGAGGTGGCTGTTGCAGGGCGTCAGGTCCGAGGCGGTGTTGGCGATGGCGATGTGCGGCCGCCCGTCGAAGGCGTGCCGGGGCAGGCCCCGCCGCATCCACGCCCGGTGGACATAGGCGTTCCGGTCCGACCCGCCGTACCACTGGGCGCTGCGCAGCTCCATAGTGGCTCCAGTCTAGCGAGGGAGACGCGATGGGGGACTTCGACGGCATGGTGGCGCTCGTCACCGGCGGGGCCAGCGGCATCGGCGCGGCCACGGCCGACCTGCTGGCCGAGCGCGGCGCCGGCACGGCCGTGCTGGACCTGGAGCCCGGCGCCGCCGGGAGGCACCTGGGGGTGGCCTGCGACGTCGCCGACCGGGCGGCCGTTGACCGGGCCGTGGCCCGGGTCGCGGACCAGCTGGGCCGGCTGGACGTGGTCGTCAACAACGCCGGGATCGGCGCCCAGGGCGACGTCGCCGGCAACGACGACGCCGAATGGCACCGCGTCCTGGACGTGAACGTGGTCGGGATGGCCCGGGTGACCCGGGCCGCCCTGCCGCACCTGCGCCGCTCGCCGTCGGCGGCGGTGGTCAACACCAGCTCGGTGCTGGCCACCCTCGGCGTCCCCGGCCGCGCCCTGTACGCGGCCAGCAAGGGGGCGGTGCTCGCCCTCACCCTGGCCATGGCCGCCGACCACGTCGGCGACGGCATCCGGGTCAACTGCGTCCTGCCGGGCACGGCCGAGACCCCCTGGGTGGGCCGCCTGCTGGCCGCCGCCGGCGACCCCGAGGCCGAGCTGGCCGCCCTGCGGGCCCGGCAGCCGCTGGGCCGCCTGGTCAGCCCGGC
>DATABK010000026.1:0-3083 GCA_036259695.1 Actinomycetes bacterium
GCCTCGGTGATCGAGTCGGCCAGGGTGGACGGGGCCAGCCACTTCCAGATCTTCTGGCGGCTGGTCATCCCCCTGTCGGTCCCGGCCCTGGCGTCGTTCGCCATCTTCCAGTTCCTGGTCGTCTGGAACGACCTGCTGATCGCCCTGCTGTACCTGGGCGAGGGGGACCGCCAGGTCGTCACCGTCACCCTGGGCGGGCTCATCGGCGGCAACCAGCTCCTGGGCTGGCAGGTGGTGACCGGCGGGGCGGTCATCACCATGGCCGTCCCGGTGCTGGTGTTCCTCACCCTCCAGCGCTACTTCGTCCGGGGCCTGGCCGCCGGGTCGGTCGGCGGCTGAGCCCTCAAGGCGCCCGCGGAGGGCGCCGAGGTCTCCAGGGAACGCCGTCGCCGCCGGGAGGTCGGGATGCTCAGGAGCCGCCGGGTTCGAACGGTCGCCGCGGTGGGGGCGCTCGCGGTCGCGCTGGGGCTGGTCCCGGGGCCCGGAGACCAGGCCGCCGAGGCCGCCCCGCGGACCTTCACCATCGTCGGGGGCGGCTGGGGCCACGGCATCGGCATGAGCCAGTACGGCGCCCATGGCATGGCCCGGCGGGGGGCCAGCGCCGGGCGGATCATCTCCTTCTACTACGGCGGCGCCCAGGCCCGCCCGGCCACCCTGCCGGCCACCATCCGGGTCGGGCTGCTCCAGGCCAGCCACGATCCCAGCGCCGGCGGCCGCCTCGGCCGGGTCCTGGTCAGGGGCGTCGAGGTCCCCGGCAAGGGGGGCAGCGGCCGGTTCTCGGTGTCGGGCGTGACCCCGGGCGGGCGCACCCTCCGGCGGAGCCTCAGCGGCCACACCACCTTCTCGATCCGCCCCGAGTCGGGCGGCACCTCGGTGTTCGACCCGTCGCGGCGGCGGGTGTTCGGGCCGACCAGAGCCGGCACCGGGGTGGTGGTCCGGTTCCAGACCGCCCTGCCCCCGGCCCGGCTGTCGCTGCCCCAGACCGGCCAGCAGCTGCGCTGGGGCCGCCTGGACGTCCACCTGGTCCGCGACAACCGGGGCGTGACCCGGCCGCGGGCCGTGGCCGTGATCCCCTTCAACCGCTACCTGCGGGGGCTGGCCGAGGTGCCGGGGTCGTTCGCCAACGAGGCCCTGCGGGCCCAGGCGATCGCCGCCCGCAGCTACGCCCTGTACGCCGTCCGGACCCGGACCCAGCGCTGGCGCCACGGTCGCTGGGACGGGTGCGACTGCGCCGTGTACGGAACCGTCCGCGACCAGCGCTTCACCGGCTACGCCATGGAGCGGGGCTACAACGGGTCGCGCTGGGTCGCGGCCGTCCGCAGCACCGGCTCCCAGGTCGTGCGCTACGGCCCCCGGGTCGTGCAGGCCTTCTACTCGTCCTCGTCGGGCGGGTACACCTCCAGCAACAGCCAGTGGGGGAGCCGCCCGCTGCCCTGGTTCCCGAGCCGCTCCGACGACCCCTACGACCGGGGTGGCGGCGCCCACCGCAACCCGAACTTCCGCTGGAAGAAGACGGTGTCGGCGGCCGCCCTGGGCGCCCGCCTGGGGATCGGCACCGCCACCAGAGTCCGCGAGACCAAGCTCCCCTCCTGGGGCGGCCGGGTCTCCCGCGTCACCGTCGAGGGCGTCAAGAACGGCCGCCGCACCAGCGTGACCGTCACCGGGACCTGGTTCCGCAAGGCCTACAACCTCAAATCGACCAAGTTCCATATTTCTCCCTAGCGGAAAGCACTTCAGAATCAGTCCCGAACGGCCGACGTCCATCCGGTACACCGCCGCATCTGCTGGAGGACGCTCGTGCTGTTCCGGTCCCTGCGCTCGCTGGCCGGCCGCGCCCTGGCCGCCGGCGCCGCCTCGGCGCTCACCCTGACCATCTTCAACGCCGCCCAGCCGACCCTCACCAACGACAAGGTCCACCCGGGCACCCTCAACGACGTCAAGGTCGCCCTCGCCCCGGCCCCAGCCCCCTCCACCGCCCGGACGATGGCCGCTACGCCGGCCCCCGCGACCCGGCTGCAGTCGGGGCCGGTGGATGTGGGCAAGGCGCGGTTCGTGGGGTTCTCCTGGCCGGATGCCGACCCCAGGACCGAGGAGCGGGCCGTGTTCATGCGGGCCCGGACGGCGGCCGGGTGGTCGGGCTGGCGGGAGGTCGAGCAGGCCGGCGACGGGCCCGACGCGACCAGCAAGGAGTACCGGCAGGCGGGGCGGGGGCGGGCCTACAGTGACGGGCAGTGGCTCGACGCCGGCACCGAGGAGGTCCAGGTCCGGGTCGACCCGCCGGCCACCACCGGGACCGGGGCCGGGGCCAAGGCCGGGCAGGCGACCGCCGGGGCCGTGGACGCGGACGGGCTGGAGGCCCATCTGATCACCCCGGACCTGGCCGCGACGCCGGGGACCGAGGGGCCGCGGGCTGGGGTGGCCACCGCGGCCACGGCGCGGCCGCGGATCATCAGCCGGGCCGCCTGGGGGGCGAACGAGTCAATCCGACGGGCCAGCCCCGACTACAGCGACACCGTCAAGGCCGCCTTCGTCCACCACACGGTGCAGAGCAACAGCTACTCGCCCTCGGAGAGCGCCGCCCTGGTCCGGTCCGACTACCTGTACCACGTGCGCACCCGGGGCTGGAACGACGTCGGCTACAACTTCCTGGTCGACCGGTACGGCCGCGTGTTCGAGGGCCGCTACGGCGGGATCACCCGGGCCGTGCTCGGCGCGCACGCCGGCGGCTTCAACACCAACAGCACCGGGGTCGCCCTGCTCGGGACCTTCACCACGGCCCGGCCGACCGCCCCCATGCTGGCCGCCCTCCACCGGCTGCTGGCCTGGAAGCTCGACCTGACCCACGTCGACCCCCAGGGCCTGACCGTCCTGCGCAGCGCCGGCGGGGCCAACACCCGCTACCCGGCCGGCCGCAAGGTGGTGGTCAGGACCATCCTCGGCCACCGCTCGACCTCCTACACCACCTGCCCGGGCGACCCGACCATCGCCCGGTTGAGCAGCATCCGCCGGTCGGTGGCCCGGATCGGGCGGCCCAAGATCTACGGCGGCTCCGCCACCGCCTCGCTGATCAGCCCCGAGCGGGG
>DATABK010000027.1:0-5424 GCA_036259695.1 Actinomycetes bacterium
GCCAAGGCCAAGCGCACCACCATGGAGCTGGCCAAGGGCTACCGGGGCAGCCGGAGCCGCCACTACCGGGCCGCCAACGAGCAGGTCATGCACTCCCTGCGCTACGCCTACCGGGACCGGCGGGCCCGCAAGGGCGACTTCCGGGCCCTGTGGATCGCCCGGATCAACGCCGCCGCCCGGGCCGAGGGCATGACCTACAACCGGTTCATCTCCGGCCTGCGCCAGGCCGGCATCCAGGTCGACCGCAAGGTCCTGGCCGACATCGCGGTCACCGATCCGCGCACCTTCGCGAGCCTGGTCACCAGCGCCCGCGAGGGCCTCAACGGGTCGAGCGGCGCGAGCGGCTCGAGTAAGGCCTGACGAGCGGCCCCTGGCGGCCCGGATGGACGTGATCACCAGCCCCAGCAACCCCGCGGTGCGGGCGGCACGCAGGCTCGCCCGCCCGTCGTCGCGGTCCCGGGCCGACGGCCGCTTCCTGCTCGAGGGCCCCGAGGGGATCCGGGCCGCCCTGGAGGCCGGTCACGTCCCCGACAGCCTGCTGGCCACCGAGCGGGCCGCGGCCCGCCACGCCGGCCTGGTCAACCTGGCCCGCCACCACGGCACCCAGGTCACCCTGGTCGCCGAGCCGGTGCTGGCCGCCCTGGCCGCCACCACCACCCCCCAGGGACTGGTGGCGGTGCTGCCGAGCGTGCTCCGCCCCCTGGCCGAGCTGCCGGCGTCGCCCCGGCTGGTCTGCGTGCTGGCCGAGGTCCGCGACCCCGGCAACGCCGGCACCGTGCTGCGGGCGGCCGACGCCTTCGGCGCCGACGCGGTCGTCACCACCCGGGGGTCGGTCGACCCCCAGAGCCCCAAGGCAGCCCGGGCCGCCGCCGGCGGCCTGTTCAACCTGCCGGTGGTCGCCGGGGCCCCCTGGCCGGAGCTGGCCGCCGCCCTCCGCGGGCGGGACCTGCGGCTGGTCGGGGCCGACCCCCACGCCGAGGCCACCGTCGACCAGGCCCCCCTGGGCGAACCGGTGGCCCTGGTGCTCGGCAACGAGGCCCACGGCCTCCCCGCCGAGATCGCGGCCGACTTGGACCTGGTCGTCCGAATCCCTCTGGCAAGCCGGGCCGAGAGCCTCAACCTGGCCGCGGCCGCGGCCGTCCTGCTGTACGAGACGGCCCGCCAGCGGCGGAACCTGCGTGAGGAGGCCGCCGGTGGCCGATAGCGGGGCCTACCTGGAGCTGCTGCCCGACGGGGTGGTGGTGGCCGACGCCGAGGGCCGCATCACCTACGCCAACCCGGCCGCCGAGCGGCTGGCCAGGGCCGGGCGCGACGAGCTCGTCGGCCGGGCCCTGGACGACGCCGTGCCCCTGCGTGACGGGGCCGGCAACCCCTGGTGGACGTGCTCGGAGCGGCTGCGCCGCCTGCCCGGGGTCCGCCGCATCCCGGTGCGCGAGCTCCACCTGGTCGCCGCCGGCGAGCCCGTCCCGGTCGACCTCACGGCCAGCTTCCTGCGCGACGGCGCCGGCCGGGTCGTCCAGGCCGTCTGCGTGCTCCGCGACGCCTCCACCCGCCACCGCGGCGACAGCCAGCGGGGCGAGCTCATCTCCACCCTCGCCCACGAGCTGCGCTCCCCCCTGACCAGCGTCAAGGGCTTCACCTCGACCCTGCTGCACCGCTGGGAGCGCTTCACCGACGACCAGAAGCGGGAGATGCTGGCCACCGTCAACATGGACGCCGACCGGGTCACCCGGCTCATCCGGGAGCTGCTCGACGTCTCCCGGATCGACGCCGGCCGCCTGGAGCTGCGCCGCAAGGAGTTCGACCTGGCGGCCATGGCCGAGGGCATCGTCGGCCGCTTCGAGCTCCAGCACGACGGCCACAAGTTCCATATCTCGTTTCCGGACGGCTTCCCGCGCGTCTATGCTGACCCGGACAAGATCGAGCAGGTGCTGACCAACCTGGTGGAGAACGCGGTGAAGTACTCCAACGGCGGGGCGGTGACGGTGACCGGGGAGGTGACCGACACCGAGGTCGAGGTCGCCGTCCGCGACCAGGGCGTCGGCATCCCCGCCGACCAGCTCCCCCTGATCTTCACCAAGTTCTACCGGCGGGCCGGCACTGGCGCCTCCGGCGCCCCCAGCGGCACCGGGCTCGGCCTGTTCATCGCCCGCGGCCTGGTCGAGGCCCACGACGGCCGCATCTGGGCCGACTCGTCACCCGACCAGGGGACCACCGTGCGATTTCGCCTGCCCCGCGGGGGCCTGGAGCTGGCCGGCATCACCTAGCCCGGCACCCGGCCCGAGCGGGGCGACCGCGAAGCGGACGTGACGTGTGTTCTCTGCGTGTTCCCGTTAGGAGCGAACCGTGCCAACCCCCGACCTTGACGCCGTCGTCGCCGCCGGCCGGCAGGCGATCGCCGACGCCCCCGACCTGGACGCCCTCCGCGAGGCCGAGCAGGCCCACCTGGCCAGACGCTCGCCCCTGGGCGAGGTGCAGCGCTCCCTCGGCCGCCTCGACGAGGACGCCCGCCGCGACCTCGGCCGCCGCGTCAACCAGGCCCGGACCACCCTCCAGGCCGAGCTGGCGGCCCGCCGGGCCGACCTGGAGGCCGACCGCGACCAGGCCCTGCTCGAGGCCGAGCGGGTCGACGTCACCCTCCCCGGCCGGGTGCCGCCGCGGGGGGCCGTCCACCCGGTCACCCGGACCACCGACGAGATCGTCGACATCTTCGTCGGCCTCGGCTACCGGGTCGCCGAGGGCCCCGAGGTCGAGACCGACTGGTACAACTTCCAGGCCCTCAACATCCCCCCCGACCACCCGGCCCGGTCCATGCAGGACAGCCTCTACCTCGAGGCCGGCGACGGCCGCGAGGCGGGCGAGCTGGTGCTGCGCACCCAGACCTCCCCGGTGCAGATCCGGACCATGCAGGCCGGGCCGCCACCGGTGTACGTGGTCGTCCCCGGCCGCTGCTACCGGGCCGACACCCCCGACGCCACCCACGTGCCGGTGTTCAACCAGATCGAGGTCCTGGCCGTCGACCGCGGCCTCACCATGGCCGACATGAAGGGGACCCTGCTCGCCTTCGCCCGGGCCTACTTCGGCGAGGAGCGCCAGATCCGCCTGCGCCCCTCCTACTTCCCGTTCGTCGAGCCAGGGGCCGAGGTCGACGTCTCCTGCTTCATCTGCGGCGGCACCGGCGAGGGCTGCCGCACCTGCCGCGGCGAGGGCTGGATCGAGCTGCTCGGCGCCGGCATGGTCCACCCCAACGTGCTCCGGGCCGGCGGCTACGACCCCGACGAGGTCTCGGGCTTCGCCGCCGGGACCGGCATCGAGCGGCCGTTCATGCTCCGCTCCGGCCTGGCCGACATGCGCACCCTGACCGACAACGACGTCCGCTGGCTGACCAGCGTCTGAGAGGAGCGAACCGATGCGGGTTCCACTTTCCTGGCTGGCCGACCACGTCGACGTCGACGTCCCGGTGGCCACCCTGGCCGAGAAGCTGACCTTCGCCGGCATCGAGATCGAGACCATCCACCGGGTCGGGGACGACCTGGCCGGCATCCTCACCGCCCGGGTCCTGGAGGTGACCCAGCACCCCGACGCCGACCGGCTGGTCCTGGTCCGGATCGAGACCGGCGGCGAGGACCACCTGGTGGTCTGCGGCGCCCGCAACTTCGCCCCCGGCGACGTCGTCCCATGGGCGGCGCCCGGGGCCAAGCTGCCCGGTGGGGTCGAGATCGGCCGCCGCAAGGTCCGCGGCGCCCTGTCCGACGGCATGCTGGCCTCGGCCCGCGAGCTGGGCGTGTTCGACGACCACTCCGGGATCCTGGTCCTGCCGCCCGACACCGCGGTCGGGGCCGACGTGGTCGAGGCGGTCGACCTGCGCGACAGCGTGCTCGACGTCAAGACCGCCCCCAACCGGGGCGACATCCTGTCCATGCGCGGCATCGCCCGCGAGGTCGCCATCGCCTTCGGCACCGAGCTCAAGCCCCTCGACCTGACCGTGCCCGAGACCGGGCCACCGGCCGACGGGCTGGCCACGGTGGCCGTCACCGACACCGAGGGCTGCCCGCTGTACGCCGCCCGGGTGATCCAGGGCCTGGACGCGGCCCGCCCCGCCCCCCTGTGGATGGCCCGGCGGCTGTACCTGTACGGCCAGCGGCCCCTCGGGGCGGTCGTCGACGTCACCAACTACCTCCTGCTCGACCAGGGTCAGCCGCTGCACGCCTTCGACCTCGACCTGATCGGTGGCCGGCGGATCGTGGTCCGCCGGGCCGCCGCCGGCGAGACCGTCCGCACCCTGGACGGCCGCGACCGCCGGCTCACCCCCGAGGACACCGTCATCACCAACGGCGAGCAGGTCCTGGCCCTGGCCGGGATCATGGGCGGCGAGGACACCGAGGTCCGGGCGGCCACCACCAACGTGCTGCTCGAGTCGGCCCACTTCCCGCCCGCGTCGGTGCGGCGGACCATGCGCCGCCTGGGCATGAGCACCGAGGGCGGGCAGCGCTGGGCCCGCGGGGTCGACCCGGCCGGGGCCGAGCCGGTCTGCGACCAGGCGGCCCGGCTGATGGCCACCCTGGCCGGCGGGACCGTGGCCGCCGGGCGGCTGCGGGCCGGCCCCGGGGTCGGGGAGCGCGAGGCCATCCGGCTCGACTGGGCGCGCTCCTCGGAGCGGCTGGGCGCCCCCGCCGACCCCGAGTTCGCCGCCGGCCACCTGCGCCGCTACGGCTGCCGGACCGAGGTCAGCGACCGCCGGACCGTCCTCGCCGTCCCGCCGAGCTGGCGCTTCGACCTGGAGCTCTGGGCCGACCTGGAGGAGGAGGTGGCCAGGGGCTGGGGCTACGACCAGGTGCCGGCGACCCTCCCGGGCGCCACCGGGGGCGGCCTCACCGACGCCCAGCGGCTGCGTCGCCAGGCCAGGGAGGTCCTGGCCGGCATGGGCGTGATCGAGGTCCAGACCTACCCGTTCCTGTCCCAGGCCGCCCTCGACGGGCTCGGGCTGCCCGACGACGACCCCCGCCGCCAGACCCTGCGCCTGGCCAACCCGCTGTCCGAGGAGACCCCGGAGCTGCGCACAACGCTGCTGCCCAGCCTGGCCGAGGTGGCCAGGCGCAACCTGGCCAGGGGCCTTGAGGGGGTGGCCGTCTACGAGCTGGGCGCCGTGTTCCTCCCCAACCCCAAGGAGGAGCTGCCCGACGAGCCGCTCACCCTCGGTATCGTGCTCGCCGGGCAGGCCCCGGCCGGCCGCCACGACGACCCGCGGCGGCCGTACGACTTCGCCGACGCCAAGGGCGTGGCCGAGGGGCTGGCGGCCGCCCTCGGGGTCCCCGGGGTCGGCTACCGGCCGGCCGAGCCGATGCCGTATCACCCGGGCCGCTGCGCCGCCGTGCACCTGGAGGACCGGCCGGTGGGCGTGCTCGGCCAGCTCCACCCGCGGGT